>NZ_LR134375.1:0-300000 GCF_900637515.1 Veillonella dispar
ATGCAAACATTTGTTAAAAACTTAATCGATCAGCAGCCACAGATTAGCAAGGCTTTGCAGGATGCTATTACTACGGTTATCGGTTCCCATCGGGATATGGTGTTATTCGATTTCAATCAAGAGAGTGTAGATACTACCTTTGTTGATGAAAGTCTCATCGATGATGCACCTGTAGTGGCTCCACCGATGCCATTACCTCCAGTAGTAGAGGAGAAAACGCATCAAGAAGAGTTCTATAAACCAATCTATCAAGAGCCGGTTTACATCGATCGCGCACCAGCGCCTGTGGAAATTCCAGATGAGCCAATGGTAGCGCCTAGTAAAACAGTTGAAACTACAACACCTACATTACAGTCTGATAATGTACCTGTAGATTTATCCTTATCTAACCTAAATCCAGCGTACCGCTTCGATAATTACGTAACAGGCAACGCGAACCGCATTCCATTTGGGGCGGCTCAAAATGTAGCTGAATATCCTGGTGGCGACTATAATCCGCTCTTTATCTATGGTCCTTCAGGCCTCGGTAAAACGCATTTGATGCACGCCATCGGCAATGCCATCAAGGAAAATCATCCACACATGAAGGTTATGTCCATTACGAGCGAAAACTTTATGAACATTTTCGTCGAAACATTGCAGCGTAACCAAGGTAAATTATTCCGCAACACGTTCCGCAATATCGACGTACTCATGATTGACGATATTCAGTTCCTTGAAAGTCGTGAAAGTACGAAAACCGAGCTATTTAATACGTTCAATGAGTTATTAAATAACAACAAGCAAATCGTACTTACTTCTGATACGATGCCAAACGATATGGAACAATTTGAAGACCGTCTCCGTTCTCGTTTCCAAGCTGGCTACATTGCAACAATGGAAAATCCAGATTTAGAAACGCGCATTGCTATCTTTAGATCCTTACTCGAAAGAGAATATAAGAAAAACCGTGTTATCCGCATCGATAACGACTCCATCAACTACGTGGCGCTTCAATTCAGCGAAAACGTCCGCGTATTGCAAGGTGCTTTCACCAAATTAATCGGTACCGCATCCATCGATCAACGTCTTGAATCTATCGACCTAGAATACACTAAACAAGCCTTGGCTGGCCTCGTTCACACAGAAGAGGTAAACATGGTGACTATTGAAAGTATTCAGAATTTTGTAAGTTCTTATTTCAATATTAAAAAGCAAGACTTGCTCGGTAAGAAGCGTAAAGCACAGTTCGCGTTCCCACGCCAAGTGGCCATGTATCTATGCCGCGATATGATTAATGAAAGTTATCCGCAAATCGCAGCTGCATTCTCTCGTGACCATACGACAATTCTCCATGCGTACGATAAAATTACGAAGGAAATTGAACGAAACGAAGAAACTAAGAACATGATTTCTGAAATTAAACAGAAATTAACAACCTGTGGATAACTCTGTGGATATATTGTGTGTAACTTTGTGGATATCCTAAAAACCGCACTTCGCTGTGAGTATGTGGATAAGTGGTTACAAACTATCAACATAGTTATACACAACCGAGAAATAGCACAGTTAGTAGCGCCAATTCACTTTTACACATATAAACAGGCCCCTACTATTACTACTACTAAAACTAACAAACAATCAAAAAACCAGTAGAAACAGATCTATCGCAGAATATCTATAGAGCATCTACGATAGCAAAAATAGAATATTACAAACAAGATAAGTAATTATCAGTGCTTCTACACTATATGGAAACAGTACATATAAACAATATATAAATTAGTAGAGCAAAATAGTAATCTACAAATCTAATAATACTAATAACAAACATATCAATTATAAAGGAGTAACATATGCATATTACATTCCCAAAAGCAAATCTCCAAAAAGCAATCAACGTATTGCAAAAGGTATCTCAAAATAAAACAAGCTCCAACTTACCAGGTGCTATCTACATAACAACAAAAAATGGTCAAGTAGAATTGCAAGGTAACGACTTTGAACTCGGCATTCGTTTAACCATCGACGGCGACATTAAAGAACCTGGCACATTAGTTGTAGGTTCCCGCTACTTCCAAGAATTAATTCGCAAATTACCAGGCGATACCATCGAACTTTACAAACCAGAAGATGGCAATTCTTTAACCATCACATCTGGCTCTTCCGAATTCAACCTCGTAACATTGCATCCAGATGATTTCTCCTTAGTTGAACAAATTCACGACCAAGATCATGTAAACATCGATAGCTTTGCAATGAAAGAACTCATCGATTTAACAAACTACGCAGCTGCTACAGACGAAGATCGTCCTGTATTTACTGGTGCTCTTCTTGAAATCAAAGAAAACGAAGTAACAATGGTTGCTACTGATACACACCGCATGGCTGTTAAGAAAATTACCATCGATGAACCAGCAACTACGCCAATGCGTGCTATCATTCCAACAAAAACTTTAGCTGAAGTATCTCGTTTGTTACCAACAGATAATCCAGCTATGATCAACATCATTTGGAACCGTACACAAATCGTGTTTAACTTTGAATCTATTTATATTATTTCTCGTTTAATCGAAGGTACTTACCCTGAATATGAAAAGGTAATTCCTTCCCAATTCGATTCTAGCGCAGTTATCGACCGCCGCGAATTCGCTGGTGCCGTTGACCGCGTATCCTTATTGGCTAAAGACATCAGCTATAACGTAATTCGTTATGATTGGGCTGAAAGCAATGTAACATTGTCTACTCAAAATACTGAAATTGGCATGGCAAAAGAAGACGTAGCTGTTGAATTTAAAGGCACACCTTTCACAATCTCCTTCAACGGTCGCTACATCTCCGATATCTTGCGCCATAGCACAGGCGACAACATCCACTTGTTCTTAAAACAAAATGGTCCAGTTGTCATTCGCCAAGACAATAATCCGAACTATACATACGTAGTAACACCAGTTCGTACGAATGCATAACTGATAAAAATATCAGAATTCTGTATATTTTACTGAATTAATATACATATTTTTATTAGGTAATGATGATTAAAAGTCATCGTTATCTAATTCCCATATAGTTATAAATTGTCCACTATAGGAGGACGTTATGAAAGAGCAACAGCAGGTACCCATTCATACGGAGTACATTCAAATTGATCAGTTGTTGAAGTTAGAAGGCATCATCGAAACGGGTGGTCAAATTAAATCCTTTATCGAAGAAGGTATCCTTACTTTGAATGGTCAAGTTGTAACAGAAAAGCGCAAGAAATGCCGCGTTGGCGATGTGATTTCTTGCAAAGGTCTTGATGTAGATCTCGTAATTACTCAAGAGGAGGCATAATCGGTGAGAATTGACTCACTGCAATTATTCCAGTTTCGTAATTACAAGGATGTAACGATTCAATTCAATCCGGAGATTATCGTTTTGCATGGCACTAATGGGGCTGGTAAGACGAATATCCTCGAATCTATCTATGTGGGGACCATTGGTAAAAGCCATCGTACCAACGATACGTCAGATATGCTCATGTTTAACGCTGAGGAAGCTGGCATTGTAGTAAAGTTCGAGAAAAAGGATACGCCACAAAAGGTAAATATTAAGTTATTCCGCCAAGGTCCTAAGGATATTCGCTTAAATGACACTAAAATATCTCAAAAGGAATTGATTGGTACATTAAATACAGTTATATTCTGTCCTGAAGATTTACAACTCATAAAGGGAACTCCGTCGGGTCGTAGACGTTTCCTCGATATGGAAATCTCTCAGACTAGCGCCACCTATTATCATCAGTTGATGCAGTATAATCGGTTATTACAGCAGCGCAATGCGATCCTTAAAGAATATAGAGGGAAGCAAAATATTCCTCTTGAAGAATGGGATTTGCAATTAGCCGATATGGCGAGCTTTATTGTAAAGAAACGGTTAGAAAGCTTGAAGAAAATTAATCTTCTCATCGATTTGATGAACCGTAAACTGACTGGTGGTCTCGAGAATTTAACCATCGGTTATGAACAGCCTTACATGGACAATGGTTCATTAGAATATACAAAGGAAGGCTTTTACGAGCGCATCAAAGCAGCTTTGCCGCAGGATCGTCATCGGATGACAACCAGCGTAGGTCCTCACCGCGATGATTTACGATTCTTTTCTGATGCGATGGATTTAAAGAAATTTGGATCCCAAGGGCAGCAACGAACTGCTGTATTATCCTTAAAGTTGAGTGAGCTTGAGTTTATCAAGTCCGAGGTTGGGGAATATCCAGTTCTGTTATTGGATGATGTATTGAGCGAACTTGATGAGTCGAGACGAGCGAATTTATTGCAGTTTATTCATAAACGTATTCAAACATTTATTACTACTACAGATATTCACGATTTTAAAGATTTGAAATCTGTTCAATTTATTTCTTGTGAAGGGGGAAAGGTTCAGTATGGACAGCCTTGATCTTTGTTTACCAAAGGCCTTATCAAAACTGAATTTACTGGAACAATATAAATTAAATACCCTCGTTCACAAGTGGCGTGATGTAGTGGGAGATGTCATTGCAGATCATACGAAAATTGTATCTATCAAGCCTCCAGATATGGTTATCAGTGCAGATAATTCCATGTGGATGCAAGAATTACAGATGCAAAAACGACGTATCATTGAGGCTGTTAACAAGTATTACCATCAAGAGGTAATCAAAGATATTCGCTTTATTATGAAACGTCAGAGCTATGTGAAAGCTAATACTGATACATCGATTTCATTGCCTGATGAACAGATTATTACAAAACGTATTAATTTTGCAGATATCGTGCTTTCAAAAGAAGACGTAGAAGCTATCGATAAGTCGTTAGAACAAACGGATAACGAAGAATTACGAGCTGCTTTCAGAAAAGTACAAATAACGGCTCGAAAGCGTGAAATTTATTTAGAGCAGCATGGTTATCATCGTTGTGGTCGATGTGGCATGCATATGCAATCTAAAAAGGACATCTGCCCTACTTGCGAATATGAATTGCATCGAAAACATATTAAGGACATTAAGTCGGTTATTAGAAAGTATCCGTACTTTAAATATAGTGATTGTCAGCAATTTATACAGTGTACCTTCCCAGATTTTGCAGAAGCGATGCGGGAATCCATATACTTTTACCTAGATAAAATTTATAAAGGATCTATCAATCGCCGTCATATGTATATGGTGGCCATGCTTATTACGCACAAAAAGCCTGATGAGCTAACGGATCAGCACGTTATCAATTTGTGCAATAAATATCGGTCTAAGTTCTTGGATGAAGAAGAACAGCGCAAAATTAATTCATTAAATGGGGTTCTTGAAAAATAGAAGTAGTTATGTGTAATTAAAATATAATTTTATTATAGAAGTGTTGTAAATATTGGGGATTATGGAGTGTTATAAAGGGGAGAATATTATGGATTTTGCTTTTATTCCAGCTATTATTTCAGCATTATTATATATATTTGATTTTACTTCTATGTCAGCTGCAGTTGGTATAGTTTCAGGTATTATTGCAGTAATTATGGGCGAGACATTAATTCATTCATTTGCTCAAATTATATTAACATTAATATTACGTTATACAGTCTTATCTAATTTTACAAATTATTATGGATTTGGTTATGCTTCTATTATTTCAATAGCTATAATATCGGTTTGTTATATTTTATTCTTAATATATTATTCAATTTTTAAACAACATAAATAGTTATTATTTATTTTTTGAATAGAAATCTTTTATTTTAGTATATAAAATTCGAACAGAGGAGTTTGTATGTACGTTCATATTAGGGATACCGTTTCCGTGCCTATTGAATCCATCATTACCATGGTGCACGCCAAGGGCGGAAAGTCCCATAAAAGTCCTATTCATCACTATGAAACGCTAGAGTATATCGCTATGGTACCAGAGGAGCAGATCAAGACCTATGTGGTCACTGATGATTGCGTTTATGGATCTGGTATTAGCATTAAGACTTTAATGAGACGAATTGACGAGTTTTATAGTATAATAAAGAGATAAGATTTATTCTGTACATGTGTTGTACCAAATTTCAATCCAGTACAGTGTGATAGATTGTTAGGAGGAGTTTGTTTCATGCCTGAAGAAAATTATGGCGCTCAGAATATACAGGTTCTTGAGGGTCTTGACGCGGTACGTAAACGTCCTGGTATGTACATTGGTAGTACGTCCATTCGCGGTTTACATCACCTCGTTTATGAAGTAGTAGATAACTCTGTAGACGAAGCGCTCGCAGGTTACGCTACACATATCGAAGTATCCATTAATGAAGATAACAGCATCACTGTTGTCGATGATGGTCGTGGTATTCCTACAGGGATGCATGAATCCGGTATGTCTGCGGTAGAGTTAGTATTAACGAAATTGCATGCTGGCGGTAAATTCGGCGGTGGCGGCTACAAGGTTTCTGGTGGTCTTCACGGCGTAGGTATTTCTGTAGTAAATGCGTTGAGTGAATGGACTAAGGTTCAAGTAGCTCAAAATGGTATTATTCAAGAGATTACATTCGCTCGTGGTCATAAGACTTCCGAGTTACATGAAATCGGCAAGGCAGAAGGTACTGGTACTACAGTTATCTTCAAACCAGATGCTGAAATCTTTGAAACTACAGTATTTAACTTTGATACATTGAAAATTCGTTTACAAGAATTGGCATTCCTTAATAAAGGTCTTCGCATTACATTGAGCGATTTGCGCCAAGAGGAACCTCGTGTTGAAAGCTTCCACTACGAAGGTGGTTTGAGTTCTTTCATTGCCTTCTTGAACGAAAATAAAGAAGTAGTAAACCCTACTGTTATCGATATCGAAAATACAAAAGACGACGTAGTAGTAGACGTAGCGTTGCAATATAACGATAGCTACAGCGAAAACTTGTTGTCCTTCGTAAATAACATCAACACTGTTGACGGTGGTACTCACCTTTCTGGTTTCCGTGCTGCTTTGACTCGTACCCTCAATGATTATGGCCGTAAATCTGGCTTGATCAAGGAAAATGAGTCCAACCTTTCCGGTGAAGACGTACGTGAAGGTTTGACAGCTGTTGTATCTGTAAAAGTATTGGAACCTCAATTTGAAGGCCAAACAAAAACTAAACTTGGCAATAGCGAAGTAAAAGGTATTACAGATGTTATCGTATCTGAAGGTCTTAAGACATTCTTCGAAGAACATCCGCAAGATGCGAAGAAAATCATTGAAAAAGCAACGATGGCAAGCCGTGCTCGTGAGGCAGCTCGTAAAGCCCGCGACTTAACGCGCCGTAAAAATGCGTTGGAAGTATCTAGCCTTCCTGGTAAATTGGCAGATTGCTCCGAAAAAGATACATCTATGACTGAAATTTATCTAGTCGAAGGTGACTCTGCGGGCGGTTCTGCAAAACAAGGTCGTGACCGTCGTTACCAAGCGATTTTGCCATTACGTGGTAAGATCCTTAACGTAGAAAAAGCACGCCTTGATAAGATTTTAGCTAATAACGAAATTCGCTCCATGATTACTGCATTCGGTACAGGTATTGGGGAAGAGTTCGATATTACAAAATCCCGTTACAACAAGATTATTATTATGACAGATGCGGACGTTGATGGCGCTCATATCCGTACCTTGTTATTAACATTCTTCTACCGTTATATGAAACCATTGGTAGAGGAAGGTCATATCTACATTGCTCAACCACCGTTGTACCAAATCAAGAAGGGTAAATCCCATTGGTATGTATACTCTGATGCAGAGCTTACAGCTAAGCTTGATGAAGTAGGCCGCGATGGCATTACAATCCAACGTTACAAAGGTTTAGGTGAAATGAACCCTGAACAATTATGGGAAACTACAATGAACCCTGAACATCGTACGATTTTACAAGTTAGCTTAGAGGATTCCATCGAAGCTGACAAAATCTTTACAGTTCTCATGGGTGATAAGGTAGAACCTCGTCGTAAATTTATTGAAGATAACGCAAAATATGTGCGTAATCTAGATTTATAAGAGGTGACCCATGGCTGAAAATCAAAATAATAATGTAGAGTTTACCTCTAATAAAGATCAACATTTAAAACGTTCCCTAAAAGCGCGTCATATGAATATGATCGCTTTAGGTGGCGCTATCGGTACTGGCTTATTCGTTGCTGGTGGTGAAGTGGTAAGTACAGCAGGCCCTGGTGGTGCGCTTGTAGCTTACGGCCTCATCGGTATTATGGTGTACTTCCTCATGACATCTCTTGGGGAAATGGCTACATACTTGCCGATTCCTGGTTCCTTTGGGACTTATGCAAAACGCTATGTAGATCCTGCCTTCGGTTTTGCCTTAGGTTGGAACTATTGGTTTAACTGGGCTATTACATTGGCTGCTGAAGTATTAGCAGGGGCGCTGATCATGAAATATTGGTTCCCTGATGTGCCTGCCATCGTATGGTCTGCTTTGTTCTTGCTCGTTTTATTCGGCTTGAACTATTTATCTACTCGTTCCTTTGGTGAAAGTGAATACGTATTCTCTAGCATCAAGGTTATTACCGTATTCGTATTCCTGTTCTGCGGTTTCATGCTCATCTTTGGCATTGGCGGTACATCTCCAGGATTTGCGAACTGGACAGTAGGGGAAGCACCATTCGTAGGTGGCTGGGAATCCATTCTCGCTATCTTCATGGTAGCTGGTTTCTCCTTCCAAGGTACTGAGCTTATCGGCGTAGCTGCTGGTGAAGCAGAAGACCCTGAAAAGAACGTGCCAAAAGCGATTAATACAATCTTCTGGCGTATCTTATTATTCTATATCGGTGCTTTCATAGTTATCGGTTTCTTAATTCCGTACACTGATCCAAATCTTTTGAATTCTAGTGTAGAGAATGTATCTATTTCTCCATTCACACTTGTATTTGACCGTTTTGGTTTTGCCTTTGCTGCTAGCTTCATTAATGCTATCATCTTAACGGCAGTACTCAGTGCTGGTAACTCTGGTTTATATTCTTCTACACGTATGCTTTACGCACTCGCTAAAGAAGGTCAAGCACCAAAAATCTTCGCTAAGCTTAATAGCCGTGGCGTTCCAGTGCCAGCATTAATCTTAACAACAGCAATCGGTTTATTTGCATTCCTTACAAGCTTCATCGGCGAAGGTACTGCATACACTTGGATTGTTAATATCTCCGGTCTTTGCGGCTTCATCGCATGGGTTGGTATCGCTGTTTCTCACTATCGTTTCCGCCGTGCCTTTATTGCACAAGGTAGAGATCTTAGTGAATTACCTTACAAAGCATGGTTGTTCCCAATTGGTCCAATCTTGGCGTTCATCCTTTGCGTCATCATCATTGCTGGCCAAAACTACTCCGCTTTCACAGGCGATACAATCGACTGGTATGGCGTATCCGTTGCGTACATCGGATTGCCAATCTTCTTCGCAGTATACTTAGGTTACAAATACATCAAGAAAACAAAACTTGTTCCATTGAAAGAGGTTAACCTAGACCGCGATTTTGATAGATAATATAAAATTAGACCTGTTCATTATGAAATAGTGAACAGGTCTTTTTTATATAATATGTAATTGTATTTCTGTGAAAGCCTTGCTATAATTAATCAAAATATATTGTAGTCAATTAGAGAGGATACAATTATGATTATTACTACAACTATGCATATTGAAAATAAACCTGTCCAAGAGTATAAAGGTATCGTATTTGGTGAAGTCGTAGAAGGCCGTAACTTTGTGAAAGATTTCATGTCTGGTATTCGCGACATCGTTGGTGGCCGTAGTGGCAGCTATGAAAACTCCTTAATGAATGCACGCCAAGCAGCCCTTGATGAAATGTCTCAACGGGCTTCTAAAATGGGTGCTAATGCTGTTATCGGCGTATCCTTCCAATACAGCACAGTAGGTGCAGAAAATGGTATGCTCATGGTTACATGCAATGGCACAGCCGTTGTAGTTTAATAGGTAATAAAAATCCCCCTAATAATAGTGTTAAAACTATATTAGGGGGATTTTTTTATTTTATCTTATACCATGTTGCATACATGACTGGTAATACAATGAGTGTTAGTACTGTTGCCACTAGTAGGCCACCACTAAAGGCGATAGCTAGTGGACTCCAGAATACAGATCCCATGAGAGGAATCATGCCTAAAATCGCTGCGATAGCGGTGAGCATGATAGGGCGGAAACGAAGTGTAGCGGAGTTGATAATCGCTTCACGAGGTTCTTGTCCTTCTGCCTTGTGGATTTCGATTTGGTCTAACAAGATAATGGAGTTACGGATGATCATACCCGATAGGGCGATGATACCCAGAATAGCCATAAAGCCCAATGGCGTTCTCGTAATATTCAGAGCTAATACGACGCCGATTAATCCGAGAGGCGCTGTGAGCAAGGCCATAAACATGAGGGCGATACGCTTTAATTGGAACATGAGGATTGTCATGATCACAAAGAGCATAATCGGCATTGGTGTTAACAGATTTTGTACAGCTGTTACGCTCTTTTCAGCTGCCCCATCAAGTTCAATGGTATATCCTGTAGGCAAGGAATCGCGAATGTCTTGTAAGGATTTATATACCTCTTTTGTTTTCGCATTGCCTAGGACGCCAGCATTTACATTAGCGTGAATGCTGATGGTTGGCATCATGTTGCGATGCCAGATGATACCATCCTCTTGGGTCATGGTGATGGTTGCAATTTGGCTAAGCGGTACATAGGAACCATTGCCTGTTTGAATTGGTAAGGAGGACAGAGCACTTAAGTTGTGTTGTTCATTATCTCCTAAGCGGAATGTCACAGGAATTGTTTGGTTACCTTCGTAGTATTCTCCAGATTTTGTACCGGATAATAAACTTTGCAAGTGTAAGGATACGGCATAGCTATCGATACCGAGTAAGCGAGCTTTGTTAGGATCGATATGAATATTGGCTACTGGTTCCGTATCTGGCCAGTCAAAGGCTATGTTATGCAAATCCTTATCGCCTTGCATCTTATCTTTTACCTTGTTGGCAATTTCTTTTACCACCTTTTGATCAGGTCCAGAAACGCGGAGCATAACTGGATATTTGGATGGTGGACCAATTTGTAAGAACTGCGTATTTACGAGGGCAGATGGGAATTCTTCATTTAAGTATGGCGTCAATTCATTGTATAGTTTATCGCGATCCTCTAAGGATTTAGTAACGATAACGTACTGCAAGAAATTGTTCCGTTGCAATTCCGGTTCCAAGGTGAGAACGAAACGTGGAGAACCTTGTCCAATATAGGATGTAAAGGTTGAAATATGTTCGTTACCTTGTAAATGTTCGTCGATGATTTTAGCTTGATTTGCGGTATACTCGATGGATGAACTTTGAGGAAATTGCATAGATACTATGATTTCATTACGCGTTGATGATGGGAAAAATTCCTGTTTGATCAATGGTAGTGAAAGTAGGGATAATACAAAGGCACCTAAGGTGATGAGTAATACTACCTTATGATGACCTAAGGCCCAATGTAACAGTCTTTCAAACTTGTCATAGAATGTAACACTGAGCTTGTGCATGATATGGTCTCGTTTAGTCCATTCTGATTCAGGTTTTGGAGCCTTGTTTTCGATGATTTTATAACCTAGAACAGGGCTGACGAGAACAGAGGCGAACCAAGATAGGATGAGCGCCATAAATACAACAATAGATAGAGATTTTGTAAACTCTGCTACCATGCCTTGTGCTAATGCTAATGGCAAGAAGCCTGCACAGGTAATGAGCGTACCAGATAGCATAGGGAATGCTGTCGATTGGTAAGCAAAGGTAGCTGATCTAAAGTGTCCCCAACCTTCTTCGAGCTTAACGCTCATCATTTCTACAACGATGATGGCATCGTCTACGAGGAGTCCTAGAGCCAGTATTAATGCACCTAGACTAACCTTGTGCAGATAAATACCGCTTTCATACATCAAGATAAACGTCGTAGACACAACGACTGGAATAGTGAGGGCTACAACAACGCCTGTTCGCAAGCCAAGAGATGCAAAGCTTACGAGCAATACGATGGCGATAGCTTCAAATAGAGATTGAGAGAAATCGCCAATGGATTCTTTAACAATATGTGGCTGATTTGATACTTGATCTAGCTCAAGGCCTGCAGGAATGGTTTTCTTCAATTCTGCTAGCTTTTTATCGATAGCTTCACCAAATTCTATATTATTGCCACCTGCATCCATGGAGATGGCTATGCCGATAGCCGGTTTGCCTTCATAGTAGAATTGAGGGTTGCTAGGATCTTGGTAGGTCATAGTTACATCAGCCATGTCGCCAAGGCGCAAGGTTTGATTATTGATGCGAATTGGCATATCTTGTACGGCTTGCGGACTATCGAATAGACCGTTGACGCGGAGATATACATTATTTGTATCCGTCGTAATCATACCAGCTGGAACCATCATACTTTGCTGTTTGATAGCCGTTAATAGCTGTTGTGTACTGATTTTATAGGATGCTAATTTATCCTTATTAATCGTTACATTAAGGGTTTGTTGTTGAACCCCAATGAGGCTGATTTTCTTAACGTTTGGAACAGATAATAGCTGACGTTTTAAGTCTTCTGCTTGTTGACGCTTTTCTTCGTACGAGAATTCATCGCCACTAATAGCGTAGATAATGCCGTATACATCATCAAATCTGTCATTGATGGTCGGTCCTTGAACACCTTGTGGTAGAGACTTCCATTCATCGTTGATCATGTTCCGCGCTTCTTCCCAAGCGGGACGGATTTTATCGGATGGTAGATTTTCTTTCAGATTAATATAAATAACTGATTTGCTGCCATCTGTGAAAGATTTTGTATAGTCTACGCCAGGTAGGTCGCGCAGTTTTTCTTCTAATTTGTCCGTTACCTGATCCGACATTTCTTGTGGGGAAGCCCCCGGCCAAGCAACGCCGACTACCATGGTGCGCATTGTAAAGTCTGGGTCTTCCATACGGCCCATGTGGTTGTATGAGAAGATACCAAAGGTGAGGAGCATAGCCATAAAGTAGTAGATAATGGACTTATGTTTGAGGGCCCATTCGGCTAAGTTAAATTGTTTCATTGACTAACCGCCGTCCCTTCTTGTAATTGTTGGGTACCTGCGGTGATGACAATGTCACCCTTAGCTAAACCAGACGTAACGATGACGGAGTTCTTACCAAACTCACCTGTCTTAATCGGCACGAGATGAGCCTTCTTATCTCGAATGATATACACTGCATTATTGCCATTAGAGTCTTTCACAAGAGCCGTCAATGGAATGGAAATATTAGTGCTATCTGTAGTAGATAGATTAGCATTGATCGTCATGCCTAGTTGTACCTCTTTTGGAGGATTTTGTAAGGTAATTTTTACGGTATACGTTCTTGCCACAGGGTCAGGAACTGGTGAAATTTCACGGACCACACCTTGCACGGTTACATCAGGTAGAGCCCAGAATGTAATAGTGGCAGGGCTACCCACATGAACCTTAGTCAATTCTTGCTCAGGAAGGGCAATGACTGCTTCTGGATCGCGACCAGCTGCTAAGGTACCAACGTTTTGACCAGCTGCTACGACTTGGCCTGTTTCAATATTGAAAGCTGTAATAATACCTGTATCAGGAGCAGTCAAATTAGTATAGCTATTTTGATTGCTACTCAAATCGAGGCTAGCCTGTGCTTGTTGTAATTGAGCAGAGGTAACATTCAATTGGTTTTCTGCTTGGTCTAATTGCAATTTACTAATCGCTTGTTGCGCGTAGAGCTCGCGATATCGTTTAGCATTGGTTTCCGCTAATTCATAGGCCGATTGAGCAGCTTTTACAGCACCCTCTGCATTTTGTACTTGAGCTGATGTATCGGAACCATTGATTTGAGCAATGACTTGGCCTGCTTGCACCACATCACCAACATTTACGAATTTGTTGATGACGCGACCCCCAATTTGAAAGGCTAAGTTTGTTTCCGTTTTATTATGGATAGTGCCTGCATAGCCAGCACTAGTAGTACCAGATTCTTCACCGATGGTGATGGTGCGCACCTTGAGGCTCGTATCCTCAGATTGCTTTTCAGATCCGCAACCACTGATTATAGCAGTTCCTATTAAAAGGGCTCCTATGGTTGCTATGACTTTTTGATTCATAGAATCTCTCCTTTATACCACACATAAGCCCTATGACACAGAACTACACATGAGTAATCATAGGACGATATATTTTATGAAAGTAACTCTAATTTAGCCATTAGAGTTATGTTAGATAATAGCTCTATTAGATTTAATTATATATTTTATACAATTTAATAATACTATATTTATATGTAAACGGCTAGGGGGTATACAAAAAAGTGAGTCCTCCACTGGAGAACTCACTCTTTATAAATTTACAATGCTCATAAGTCTATGAGCTAGTAGGTATTATTCTTTTTCTTCTGTTTCTTGTACTACAATAGGTTCTTCATAGGTTACAAGAATTTTATCGATACGAGTATTATCCATATCTACCACTTCAAAGGTATAGCCATTCCATTTAGCTTTGTCTAATTCTTTTGGAATGCGACCAAAGAGAACGTTTAAGAGACCGCCCATTGTTTTGTACAAGTCTTTTTCTTCGCCTGGTAATTCTTCATCGATATGGAAGAATTCTTTGAATTCGTCTACGTCAAGAAGGCCATCTACAAGCCAGGAACCGTCTTCACGTTCGATGATTTTATTTTCTTCTTCCTTGATTTCTTCTTCACCGGAAGGCATGAGACCTACGATTTCTTCCATAATATCATGTAATGTTACAAGACCGCTAAAACCGCCATACTCGTCGAGAACGATCGTTTCATGGACGCCTTCTGTACGGAGTACATTCAACAATTTCATGAGTGTAATGGATTCTGGAATGAGTAATGGTTCTTTCAAACAAGATTCAATAATATCATGAATAGAGCGTTCGCTAGGACGTTGCATAATTTGAACTAATACGTCAGATACGGTAATGAGACCTTTTAATTCATCTAAGGAATCGGTACCTACAGGGATGCGGTAATGGTTGGCATTTTTGAGGACTTCCATAATTTCGTCCTCTGTGCCATTAAGGTCGATCCATTTAAGCTGTGTACGAGGTGTCATGATGTCACCAGCGTTCATATCTGCTAGGTGGAAGATATTTTCCACGAGGATAGGTTCCTCTTCTTCATACGCACCCATGGCAACGCCTTCGGTGAGCATCTTGTTAATTTCAGACTCTGTAACAGGAGCCTCTTCTTTCACAGTCACGCCTAGTAATTTTAAGAGGAATTCTGTGGAAACGCCGAGGAAGCTAACGATAGGTTTCAATGCTACAGACAACCAATAAATCGGTTTTGCTACTACTACGGCGATGCTTTCAGGACTATTTAAAGCCAATCGTTTTGGCACGAGTTCGCCAATAACGAGGGATAAATAGGTGATGATAGCAACGATGAGTAAGGAGCTAATGGATGCTGCATAGGGCTCAATACTTGGAATATTAGCTACTAAAATCTCTTCTAATGGACCAGAGAAGGTAGCACCAGAATACAAACCAGTTAAGATACCAACGAGGGTAATACCAATTTGAATAGTAGAGAACATCTCGTTTGGATTTTCTGCTAATTCAAAGGCTTTTTTAGCACGCTCGTTGCCTGCTTCGGCCATTTCTTCGAGTTTACGTTTTTTAGCATTGACGATGGCCAATTCCGTCATAGAAAATAAGCCGTTTGCTATGATTAATACGATGATAATTATAAAATCTAAGGTCAGATCACTGTCCATGTAAATAGATACTCCTTTTTATATAATTCTGCACATGAGAATATTAAAATATTACTCTTTAGTATACCATATTGGCATCGATACGTGTTTAAATACAACAAAAGCACCTATTATAGGTGCTTTTGTTGTGTCACTACATCTGCAAGTGGCTAGATAGATACTTTCGCCAGTAACTAGCACAGAAAAGCAAGGCGGCAACCCTATTTTCTGTTTGGATTCATTAAAATGTTAGAACTATTGATTTCCTTAATTAATATAATATATGACTGCCTTTAATTTGTAAATATGACTCTAATAAGGGTATAGTATATATATCAACTTTAGTATTGAAATAGGTCATACAATTGGTAACTCATGATGGGATTAGATATATGACAAGTGAACAGGAATGGGAACAGGTTTTACAAATAAAAACAGCAGGCCGCGATGATAGTCGGTCTGATACGGAGCATCATCCTTACGAGCCGACGGATTATTGTGTGCTAGAGCGCTTGGCAAATAGCGGTCATATTCGCAAGAAAAATACGCTCATCGATTATGGCAGTGGCAAGGGCCGTGTTAGCATTTTTATGGCGTACCAAACGGGTTGTCACTCCATTGGTATTGAATACGATGAACGACTCTATGAAAGGGCTCTTATCAATGGTGAAAGCCCAGCTGCTCGCAACCGTGTGAGCTTTGTGCATGGTGATGCGGCGCTCTATGAATTACCCGACCAAGCAGATCGTTGTTTCTTCTTTAATCCCTTTGCGCTCCATACGATTAAGCGTGTTCTAGGAAATATCTTTGATTCCCTGTATCATCATCCGCGGGAGATTAAACTATTTTTCTACTACGTCAACGAAGAGGTAGAAAACTTCTTGAATAATCATGTCCGTTTAGAACAGGAAGAACCCATTGATTGTAGTGATCTCTTTGAAGAGCGTGATATAAAAGAACGAATTTTAGTGTATTCCGTTAACTTGTTTTAGTATATTCTGTCAGATTATTTTAATGTTTTAATTTCATTTATTTTAGTATGTAAAAAGCATGTAAGAAACCTCAATGTTGAAGGCTTGTTTTAGTGGTTCTAAATTTGTACGACTAGGACATCATTCAAATTGAGGTTTTATTCTATTTTTAAGGAACTTTCACTTAGATTATTAAGGAAAAAGCAGATAAATTCTGCTATAATAATATATTAGAGATTATAAAATCAAATTATTTTTTATGGTTCTATACATTGATTCGTATGCACTAAGTTAGTGGATAGGGCTGAGTGTATTGAAGACTGGAGGTACCCGTGGAAATCATCGATACAGCATTGATTGAACGTATTCGCAAGGCCTTAATTAAACGTTATGATCGAGATCAACAGATCCAACAAATGATAGAAGAAATCGGTGCCGAAGAGGGACTCAACGAGTCTGAATTGGCTATCGTTTACCAAGCTTATTTAGAGGTTAAGGAACGCGTTTATTACACATCCTCTCTCGTAGATTTATGGAATCAAATTGAAGAGGTTCAAAAACGAATGTCCATGTTGCATACCTATGATTCTCTTGAAGAGGATTTATTTGGCAATGTGTTAGGCGACGATCAAGATGATATCATCATTGCTGATAAATCATATCTTGGTAAGGGTGCTAGCCATAATAACGATGTGTACGCTATGGAACAGGTTCAATTATCCGATATTCCTGTGCAGCATGATTCTACAGTGGGCATGAACCATATTAAATTGAACGAATTGCATTCTATGGGCGGTCTTTTTACAGGATCTGGTGAAAGTTCCCAACATGAGATATCGGACCTTGATGAAGACATTGTAGAGCATATGGATGTAAATCCACTAGATGGCGTGGAAAGCTTAGAAGTCCATCACATGGATGAAGAAAATATGTCCTCTATTGATCCGTATACAGCGGTAAATGCTTTGTTATTTGGCAAAGCTGGTTTGGATTCAGATAAAGCCAATAAGAAGATGGAAAAGCTTCTTAAAAAGCAATTGAAACGCGTAGATGATGAATGGGCGCGTATCAATGGGACTGACGAAAAGTCTAAAAAATCCAAAGAAGATAAGAAATCTAAAGAAGGCAAAAAAGCTAAGGATAACAAGAAGTCTAAAGAGGATAAAAAGGACAAAAAACATAAAAAGTCTAAGGAAGATAAACATTCCAAATCCGAAGATAAGTTAAAGAAAAAGAAAGACAAGGCTGAAAAGAAGCTTAAGGTCTTAAATGACAAGTTAAAAACAGTATTTTTGGCGGATACTTTCAGTAAAAAAGATAAGAATAAAGACAAGAAAAAGGATAAAAAATCCAAAAAGGATAGATCCGAAAAAAAGCAAAAACGATAGTTTCCGTACGGAATAGTAAGGCCTCTGAACAGAGGTCCAAGGAGAGTACTAGTGCTAAAAAATCGGCAAGTGCTGGAACTATCGACCGCGGATGCGGTAAATGCAAGCGATGTAAGGGACCTAAATGTAAGAAATATCCAACATAATTACAGTTAGGTAGTATAGAGTAGTTACGTTATATGAAAAACAGTTAGGGGTTAATGATGAACCGATGGCAACGATTATTTGAAGGCATACGAACAGAGATTAAGGTGTTTATCTTTTTCTCTGCTTTGTTGACTGCATTTAGAATCGTGTTTCTTGCAGTATTTCAATCACAGCTAGCATCTGTGACGATGGAGAATATCCTTACGTCCTTATGGCTAGGCTTTAGATTGAGTCTCAAGACAGTCGGTTCTTTATGTTTACTAGGCTTTTTAGGTGGCACATTGGTACATACCTTTGTACCTAAATGGCCGTCCTTACGCATTAAACAGGTTGTGTATTCCATAGCGACTGTACTGTTAACCTTCCTATTCTTAGGCCGCATTCCGTTCTACAAAATATTCAATTCCTCTTATAATGCGATGCTCATCAATGGTAAAAACGATGATATCAGCGCCATTGTAAATACGGCGATTAATGAATATAATGCGTTGATGTATATCGTTGGAGCCGTAGTATTGAGTGCAGCCCTATGTTATTTCCTCGTTAAATTCTTGGCGTGGGGTACAAAGAAATATAGTGATTACGTTGATACTCAATTAGTTTGTCCTACTTGGTATCCTAAGACTAAGAGAACGCAATGGATCACAGGTATTGGATTGACTGTAGCTATCGGTGTATTAGGTCTGTTCTTTAGATTTGGTGGTGCTTTTAACTATACAAATTCTATCAACTGGGAAAGTGCGGCACGCCTCAGTTCTAATTTGTTAAACGAGACTATCCTCGACGATGTGCAGGCTCTTTATCGTGTTAAAAGTATTGCAAAACGCGCGGATGAGTTAGAGGTTATCAACTTAACCCCTCAAGAATTGAGTGAGAAAATCAGTGCCATTGGTGGTACATATAATGGTAAGTATTTTGATGGTTCTTTCACAAGAACTATTACGACAGAGCGTTTAGCGGAGCAACCACAGTCCATCAATATCGTTCTCGGTGAATCCTATGGTTTGTGGCCATTCCTCGCTGAATACAACGAACCTGGTGCGTACCTTGTTGAACAAGGTCGTAAATACGCTGCCAGCCCTCAAGCGATGAGCACGCAGCTAGCCCTTGCTCAAGGTACAGGCACCATGCCTGCTATCAATGGTTTACTCACAGGTATGCCTGACACAGGTCTATATCCTAACTATGAAGGTGAAAGTTTTAAACAACCGTATGGTTTAGGCATTGGCTCTGTTATGAAAAAGCTAGGCTATAAAACTGTATTCTGGTACGGCGGATTTAGTACATGGCAAAACGTGAAGAACTTCACCTTGTCTCAAGGCTTTGACGAATTCCACGATGCGTCTGAAATGCCTAGCGAAGAAGGCAATGCGTGGGGCGTAGGCGATAAAGATTTATTTAAAGCGATTTCTGCGTATATGGATCAACATAGAGGGGAAAAAATCCTCAATGTCATCATGACCACCTCTAATCATCCGCCGTATAGCATCAATGTAGCCAAGGAAGGGTATGATGTGAATAAGGTAAAAGGTCATTTGCCTGATACAATTGCAGAAACTGACAAGCAATTGAACGAGATGGGACATATTTGGTATGCAGACCACGTGATGGGCGAGTTTATTGCTAAAGAAGAAAAAGCAGATCCATCAGCGCTCTTCGTTATCACTGGGGACCATAGCGAACGATTTACCTTTGCTCGTGAAGTAGGGCCTAATGTGGCATCTACGATTCCCATTATCTTCTACGGTCGCGGTATTCATAAAGACTGGCTTGCTCCTAATGCGTTTGGCATGAGCATTCAAATTATTCCAACCTTGGCAGAACTAGCGGGGCGACCTGGTCAAACCTATGAAGCCATGGTGCCAAGCTTGTTTACACAAGAGGAATTTGTATTTAACCATAGATTATATCTAGATAAAAATGGCAAAGTATTAGAACAAAGTGCGAATATGCCTCAATCCTATGGGGATATGATTAAAAACATGCGCGAACTCGCAGCATGGCGTATTAAACATGGGGATAGTATTCAATAATTTTTGTATACGATACATATGGCAGATATCATATTTGTATCTACCATATGTATCTACATAGTGAATTAAAGGGATTTGTAAGTTAAAGGATGATCTATGAGCACTGTGACGGCTATTATCTTAGCTCGCAACGAAGAAAAACATATTGTAGATTGTATTAAAAGTATTCAATTTGCTGATGAAATATTAGTTATTGATGATGGAAGTACAGATCAAACGGTACCTCTTGCTACTAACTTGGGGGCTAAAGTTATACCACATCCTCTGAATGGAGATTGGTCACAACAACGGAGATTTGCTATATCTCAAGCACATTGTGAATGGATTCTATTTATAGATTCGGATGAGCGTGTATCTCCTCAATTAGCAAAATCAATCCAAGAATCTATTAAAGGAGAGCCAAAGGCCTATTGGCTACGAAGATATAATTTATTCCATCACAATCCAGCTACGCATGGCGTAGTAAGACCTGATAAGGTTTTGAGATTAATGCCTCGTGAAGGGGCTACCGTGGAGGGGGCAGTCCATGAGACTTTTATTAGTCCTTATCCACAAGCTACATTAGAAGGTAAATTGTATCATTATACTTATGATAACTGGCATCAGTTCTTTGAAAAGTTCAATAAATACACTACAGCAGCGGCCAACAAGTACAAGAAACAAGGGAAATCTTGTAGTTTTTTAGGGGATATTATATTGCGTCCAACATGGGCATTTTTTAAGATATATATTTTGCAAGGTGGCATATTAGATGGAAAAATAGGTTTTCTATTATCTATCTACCATATGATGTACACCATGACGAAATATGTAAAATTATATTATTTAAACAAATCTAATGGGCAATTATAATGAGTAATTTAGTATAGTAGATTACTATGGGGAATTATTGTTCTTGACGTAGATATGGAAGTATGAATGAGTGAACAATTTTTTCTATCCCTACAACAAAATATAAAACTAATGCTTTGGGCTCCTATATTGAGCACCATCTTTCGAATCATATTCATGATCGTTTATAATCCTTACCCCACATGGAAGGGACGCTGGAAATCTGTAGTAGGTTCATTGCGTTATGGCTTCTGGTGGGGTATGGACTTTGATGCTTATGTATTCTTACTACCCTTAGTATTGGTGACGCTCCCTGCATTATTATTTGATGAGTATCATCAAATAGAAGATACTATACGATTGGTAGGATTAACCATTTATTCCTGTGTATTATATGCAGCTTTTGCAGGAAAAATGATTTTTTATAAGCATTTCCATGATACTTATAACTATATGGTTCATTATGGAAATCATGCAGAGAAACGTAATTTGATTGATGTATTCTTTAATCAAGATCGAGGAATTCTCGTCATTTTAGGATTGATTCCTATTACGTTTATATCCTGGTACATGGGAGATTTCTTCTTATCCTTGCCATCTATACCTTATCCAACTATTGAAGGAACTTGGCCTACTGTAGCTTGGAATATAGGTCTTGTGGCTGCCTCCGTTTTGGGGTTTTATTGGTTTCGATATGGTGGAACCTTATCTCATGATGATAAACCAGAATGGGATACGATTCCTACAGTGGTAAAAGAGGATATATTCTTTGCTCGTGCTACAGTGCCAGATCTATGTGCCTTAGAAACGGTGCTAAAACATCCCCTTCGTGATGAATATACCGCATCTGCTGAGGATATTGATGACGCGATTCACCGTATTGTTCCTAAGGAATATAAAGATTCTTGGCAGGATTTGAATACACCACTTCATGCATTCAAGCGCGTTGCATCAGGTCCTCGTATTGATAAACCACAACATATATTCTTTATTGTTGGTGAAAGTATCCCACAATGGTCTCTTGATAAACCTTATAAGGAACTTAATATATGTCCTGGTTTATGGGATTTTAAAGATAATCCATATACGGCGCAAGTACCTAATTTCTTGCCTGCTGGTAATGTATCTCGTCCATCCATTGTGAGTCTGTTATCTGGTGTCTATGATGCGGGTATGGAAATCAATGAACGGGAAGCCTTCTGGCATGAATCATTACCGACTTCTTTGGCATCTCAAATGAAGCGTTTAGGTTATGATACGATTTATTGGTATGGTGGCAATGCATCGTATGGTAACTTTAATCACTTTGGTAAGGCTCAAGGATTTGACCGCGTAGAAAGTGCTTCCATTTTTTGTGGTCCCCATGCACCTAAGACTTGGGTAGGCGTTTATGACCATGTATTTTTAGAACATATTGAAGAGAAAATCAAATCTTTAGAACATCCTACATTCCATTTTATTTATACTACATCCAATCATGGTCCTTATAAAATGGAGGATTCCTTATTAGATTATGATCCTGAACAGGTGATGCCAAACCTTGGAGATGATTTAAAATCCAACAAGAAACGCAATAAGGAATTGGCTACTTATCGCTATAGTGATAAGGCGATTTTTAACTTTGTTAATGCTATGAAAGAGGCATTTCCTGATAGTTTATTCGTTGTTACTGGTGACCACTCTAATCTATTTGGCTCTTTGAATAATACATCCTTAATTCAACGAGACTATACCTTGCGCGATACATTCTGTACGGTAGGGCTGTTACAACACCCTGCTTTCACCAAGGATATGATTACGGCGCCCATTGGCACGCATATGAGCCTTATGCCTACGATCATTGAAGCCATTGCACCAAAGGGGTTTGAATATTACTCTATTGTGCCGTCCTTGTTTGATAAACAGCCCGATACGCTAGTTACGCCATACCAGTGGATTACGCCGCATATGATGGGCGATGTTCGCATGGATTATGGTGAAAGTAACACACCGTCTTATAAACCGGTTGAGCCAATTCGGCCTATTGATAATCACGGGGATGATGCTCGTGATTGGACATTGTTGACCATGTGGCTCATTAATCATGAAGACAGTATGAATAAGTCGTAGTATAATTAAACAATAATATCTATTGATGTATATGTAACCAGTATTTCGTATACATCAATAGATGCTACTAAATGTGTATTGATATGTGTATGATAGGAGGAACCTATGTCTATAATCAATGTTGTAGGCGCCAAAATTTGGGGTGGTGGCGAACAATATGTATATGATATTTGTAAACAATTACAACAGAGACATAGGACTGCCTATATCTTAGTGGACCAATCGAATGAAGATATGCAATCTCGCTATGCTCAAGTGGGCTATGTGATGACGGCCAATCTTTATACCTTGAAGGGTTTTCTATCTGTTAATGCAGTAGCTAAACAGGTAAAAGCACAAGGGATTGATACGATTGTATGCCACTCTGGTAAATATATCTTATTCTGTATTGCCCTTAAGCAGTTAACAGGTGCTAAGTTAGTGTTTATTAAACATAATCTTGTACCTGGTAAAACAGATATGTATCATAGATGGATCAATGCACAAGTGGATGCCTTTGTTTGTGTATCTAAACTCGTTTATGACGACCTTATGACGCCTGTTATAAAGGATACTAGCAAATACCATGTTGTATATAATGGTATCGATCCGGACCGATTCCAGTCCTTTTCAGATGCAGTTCCTATGAAATCCAAGGTTAGAACCTTTGGCTATAGTGCGCGTATTACAGAACGAAAAGGTTTATATCTGATTTTAAGTGCCCTTGAACAGATTCATCAAAACAATCCAGATGTTCGATTGATTATATCTGGGGCTGGTACAGAGGATCAAATTAAAAAACTAACAGACTATATAGAAGCGCATCAAATGCATTCTTATGTTGAATTTATAGGCTTTACACGAGATATTGAAGGTTTATATAGATCAATTGATTGTTTACTATTGCCAACAATAACACGGGAGGCCTTTGGTCTCGTTATCTGTGAGGCGATGTATTGCGGTGTACCAGTCATTACAAGCAGTTCTGGGGCTCAGCGAGAAATCATAGACGATGGAGAATCTGGATTTATTGTAGATCCGCTGAACGAACACACATTACAACAGGCTATGGAACATGTGATGAGTGATGATGTAAACTTGCCGAAGATCATCACCAATGCACGACATGTTGTAGAGGAACGATTCATGGTTAATCGTGTGGCCCATGAATTAGTTACGATTATAGATAATTTACATTCCACGAATCATTGATATATTTGTAGTTATATGAGTGGATAGGAGTATGAGATGGGATATTTACAAACACAATGGCAGCGAGGCCGTAAGATTTATGGCAAACGTAGTTGGAGGGAAACTAGACGTACTTTCCTTCATACAATGCGCTCTATCCGCAATAAAGGGGAAATTGAGGCACTAGAGACCTATTTTGCAAACTATACGCCTGATCCAACCTTATTAGACCGTCAAGTTGGTTTATTTGAGTTAATGACACGATTTTTCTTGTTTAAAAGCTCAACACCACAGGAACGATTAGAGGCTATTGTTAATCATTTTGATTATTTAAAAGATGTATTTACAGACGAAGCGATTCGTGAAATGTACTCTGTAGATCCAGATAATATTTACGACGATGTAAGCCGTATGAATCGTGGCTTTATCGTATGGGAATCAGAAGACCTGGATATGGTAGCACGCTTATATTATGGCCCTGGTCAACGTAAAGAAGGTTTCTTAACCTTGTTACTAACCTTGGGTAAGCAAGGTGTATACCATGCTAACTTCCGCTTTGGCAAAGGTTTTAATGGGGAACCTGCTATGTGGATTGGCACAATTCAAGGCTATAAAGATGGTCTAGATAATGCTAAAACAGTGACTAAAAAGATGTTTGGGTATAGACCAAAAAACTTTATCATGTTCTTATTGCGCCATATTGCAGCCATTTGTAAGGTAGAATCTATTTACGCTGTTTCTGATGAAGGTTTTTACGCAAATACCCACTTAGTTCGGGGTCACCGTGCTAAGGTAGCTGAGCTAGATCCATTATGGGAGGAATCCGGTGGTGTTGTATGTAGCGATGAACGGTTCTTCAAAATTCCATTAGAGGAATATCGTAAACCTATTGAAGAGATTAAATCACAAAAACGTAGCCAATATAGAAAACGTTATGAATTACTCGATCAATATGAACAAGAGATTCAGAATCATGTACGACCATTGTTACGAGTAAAATAATATCTATAAAGGGAATAGATACCACTATGATAAACAGTAGATTGTAACTATGTTGGGAAAAAGGGGTTAGTATGCAATCATGGATACTTAAAAATTCTGAAATGGTACTGACCGTACTCATTTCACTCATGATATGTACGACACGGTCATCTATGGCATTTGGAAATTTACTATATGGCCTCATTATATTGATGACCTTAATAACGTGCTGGTATAGGCGACATGAAATCTCCATACCACAATCGATACGCCAATATGGATGGGCTTATTTAGGCATGTTACTATGTGTATTGCCATCCGCATTAATTAGTACCGATATAGCGGTGACCACAAAATATTTCTTAAATATTTGGGTTTGGAAGGTATTAGTCATCGTCCCAATTCTGCTATGTATTAAGAGTTCTCGCAAATTATACGCCATATTATCAGTATTTTTTGTGTATATGGGCATCGATGCTGTATCGGCCTTTGCCCAATATTTATTGGGCTATAACTTAGGACCAGGAGGTCGTGCAGGTGGTGTTATACACGGCTCTATGATGGGACTTGCCATGTTGTTAACATTGGCTTTTCCATTAGCATTAATTGCTGCCTATGATAAGAGATTTCCTTCGTATGTAAGAAAATCTGCTGTATTTTCTTTGTTTGGCATGCTATTAGGCATGTGGGGGAACCAAAGCCGTGGTTCCTGGTTATTTAATGGCATTAATGGTGCGCTCATTACATTGCGCTATTGCTTTGTAAATATTCGCTATGTATTAGTACTACTTGTAGCTGTTGTAGGTATAGGATATGCATTTAGTAGCAATCAAGCCTATGTAGCTCGTTTTGAAAGTACTTTTAATATAAGCACAGATGGTTCAAATTTGGGCCGTATTTATGTATGGGAAGCAGATAAGCAAATGATTATGGACCACCCTGTAACAGGTGTTGGTCCTGGATTATGGCAAAAAACATATCGAGAGCACTATAAATTAAAACAAGAAACTCAAGATTTAGGCCATTCTCATAATAATTTATTGCAAATAGCCTCTGAATCTGGTCTATTAGGCCTCGTTGGTTTCTTAGGATTCTCAATTTTTATGTTCTGTAAATCGTTGAAACACTATGTGAAGACACGAAACCCTTATGATTTATCAATCCTTGTAGGTTTAATTAGTTACTTATTCCTATTTGGATCAGTTGATTATACGTGGGGAAATTCATCTGGTATTCGCATGTTTTGGATTGTTATGGCCATCATGATTCAATTGAAAACAATTGAGAGTTAATTGAGAATTAATTGAGAATCACAGGGTTATTTAGGAAATATTTACGCATTATTTAATTGATTTTTATGTCTAATTTAAATAGACCCAAAATCTCCAAAAAACTGCATAAAAGATAGCTAAAATCTATGTTTTTTCATAGTTTTAAACTTTTGAATATGATACAATATATGTAAATATTGGTACATTGTATTCGTATGGTTTAGAGGTTGTTTTCTTAAAAATTGTATTGAGAAAACAACCTTTTTTTATAGTTTGGGGTATTAGTATGAATAGTTCTGGATATAATAATCACAACAAATTGCTTATTAGCAAAATCATAGTGCTTATAGCAGATTATGTTTCTATTGTGTTAGGCACATTAGCTGCCTATCATTTGCGTTTAAACTTGCCATGGTTACAGGTAAGTTCAAATTTTAAGGTAGATGAAATCTATGTATATGGTGTTATACCTTTCGTATTTTTAGCCATATTATTGCTCAATAATGCCTATTCTGTAGTATCTCCTTATTGGGATACGATGAAGAACTTATTCCGTAGTATCACTATTGGCGTTGTTGTATCCATTGTGCTCATGTACACAGGTCATGTAATCAACGATGTATCTCGACTCTTTGTTATCTTTGCCTATCTATTTATGCTGCTCTTTATCTTTAGTAGTCGTTTTATTGTAGGTAAAATTCTTTCAAAAGCAGGATACTTAAATATACCAGTCCTTCTCGTTGGTGCAGGTAAAACAGCAGAGCTCGTAAAGAAATCTTTAGATCGTATGCCAATTGCTACCTATAAGATTATTGGTTATGTAGATGATAATCCTAAATCCTCTACCATTGCTCAAGAATATCCATGTCTCGGTGCTTTTTCTGATGTTGAAAGAGTTATTAAAGATACAGGAGTACAAACAGTCCTTATTTGTGCACCAGGGTTAGAGCCTAAAAAGTTAGTATCCTTGATTAATCACTTGCAACTATTAGTAAAGCGCGTTGCCTTTGTACCTGAGTTATTCGGTTTGCCTACAAGTAACATTACGGCGCGTGGCATGATGGAAGAGCAAGCCGTTGTATTGCGGGTACAAAATAACTTGGCTCGTAAATCTAACCGTATTATGAAACGCATCTTTGATATTGTTGCTACTGTTTGTGGTGGCATCTTGATTTTGCCAATTCTCGCCATCGTAGCTGTATTGATTTATCTAGATTCTCCAGGTCCTATCGTATTTGGCCACAAGCGCGTTGGCCAAGGTGGTAAAGAGTTCCCATGCTATAAATTCCGCTCCATGGTGCCTAATGCGCAAGAGGCGCTAGAGGTATATTTGAAAGAAAATCCTGCAGCTCGTGAAGAATGGGAACGAGATTTCAAATTAAAAGATGATCCTCGTGTTACAAGAATTGGTAAATTCCTACGTAAAACGAGTCTTGATGAATTGCCACAATTGTGGAATGTTCTCGTTGGGGATATGAGTCTTGTAGGTCCACGCCCTATCGTGCGCGATGAAATCGTAAAATACGGCGACTATATCAACGACTTTTACCTTGTACCACCAGGGATTACCGGTGTATGGCAAGTGAGCGGTCGTAGCGATACTACCTATGAAGAACGGGTATTAATGGACTCTTGGTATGTTCATAACTGGTCTGTGTGGATCGATATTGTATATTTATTGAAAACTGTGTTGGCTGTCGTTAAATCGAAAGGGGCCTATTAATGAAATACGATTATTTAGTAGTTGGGGCGGGCCCATTTGGTGCTGTATTTGCCCATGAGGCGCACAAGCGTGGTAAATCTGTACTTGTTATCGATCGTCGTAATCATATAGCAGGTAATCTGTATTGTGAAAGCAAAGACGATATTAACATTCACGTGTATGGTGCGCATATTTTCCATACCTCCTTAAAGCATGTGTGGGATTATGTGAATCAATTTGCTGAGTTCAATCACTATGTAAATAGTCCTGTAGCGAACTATAAAGGTGAAATGTACAATTTGCCTTTTAATATGAATACCTTCTCCAAAATGTGGAATATTCGAACTCCTAAAGAAGCACAGGACATCATTACCAAGCAACGATCTGCTATTACAAGTGAACCTAAGAACCTAGAAGAGCAAGCTATTAGCCTTGTAGGTACAGATATTTATGAAAAGCTCATCAAAGGATATACGGAAAAACAATGGGGCCGTAAATGTACAGAATTGCCAGCTTTCATTATTAAACGCTTACCAGTTCGTTATACCTACGATAACAATTACTTTAATGACCGTTTCCAAGGCATTCCTATGGGCGGTTATACGAAGATGATTGAACGCATGTTAGAGGGTATTGAAGTTCGTTTAGGTGTAGACTTCCTCAAACATCGCGATGAATATGAAGCCTTGGCAGATACAATCATCTATACAGGTCCTATTGATGAGTATTTTGATTACTCTGAAGGTGTATTGGAATATCGCGGTCTTCACTTTGAAACTGAACGTCTTGAAGAGGAAAACCATCAAGGTGTTGCCGTTGTGAACTATACGGAAGGGGACATTCCGTATACTCGCATTATTGAACATAAGCATTTTGAATTTGGTACACAACCTGTTACATATGTAACAAAAGAATATCCAAAAGACTGGAAAATTGGCGAAGAGGCTTATTATCCAGTGAATGATGTAAAGAATTTAGACCTTTACGCAACATATGTTAAAAAGGCTGAAACGATTTCCAATGTTATCTTTGGTGGTCGTTTAGGGGAATATAAATATTACGATATGGATAAGGTTATTGCTAGCGCTTTGGCATTAGTAGAAAAAGAGTTAGCTTAAACAAGTTTTCATATGGTAAGTAGATAGACTTGAGAGACAACACTCATGTAGGAGAGTACTAGTGAATATTAAGATTTTAGTAGCTACACATAAGCAATATTGGATGCCAGAGGATTCCGTATACATGCCAATCCATGTAGGTCGAGAAGGCAAAGCTGATATTGGTTATACCGGCGATCATACAGGAGATAATATCTCCTCAAAAAATGCGAATTATTGTGAGTTAACAGGCCTTTATTGGGCTTGGAAAAACCTTGATGCGGACTATATCGGTCTTGTTCATTACAGACGATACTTTACGCGCAAAGAGGTGCGTTCCGTAGAGGATAAAAAGAATCAAATTCTTACAGGTCCAGAATGGGAAAAACTACTTTCAGAGTATCCTGTTGTGGTAGCAGATAAGCGTAAATATTATATTGAATCTAACCGTTCTCACTATAATCATGCCCATCACAGCGACGGCCTTGATGCGGCAGAGCAAATCATCGCTGAAAAATATCCAGAATATAGCGCTGCTTTCACAAAGGTTTGCAATCGCACATGGGCGCACATGTTCAATATGTTTGTTATGCGCCGCGACCTATTTGATCAATACTGCGAGTGGATGTTCTCCATCTTGGAGGAAATCGAACATCGCGTCGATATTTCCAATTACGATACATACGAAGCTCGCATTTATGGTTTTGTAAGCGAAATCTTGCTCGACGTATGGATTGAAGCTAATAACATCGACTATAAAGAACAAAACGTATCCTTTATGGAGCCACAAAACTGGATTAAAAAAGGTGGATTATTCTTGAAAAGAAAATTCTTTAAATAATAGACCTATTTGTATTATGGAGGAATTTTTTTGATGAGAGAAATTGGATTTTCGGAGATTAAGAGTGTCGCTTTAGATATTTTAAAAGATGTGGCACATTTTTGTGATACACATGGTATTCGATATGTATTAGCGTATGGAACAATGTTGGGAGCCGTTAGACATAAAGGTTTTATTCCATGGGATGATGATATTGATATCATGATGCCACGGGATGATTATAATCGCTTTATTAAGACATATAATGAGCATAACTCAAGATATCAAGTGTTTTCTATTGAAAATGATGATACTTATACCTATACAATGGCTAAGGTATTCGATCAAGAAACGGTTATGATTGATAATACATTATGGCGTAATTTTGATAAAGCAGGTGTATTTATAGATATTTTCCCAATTGATGGGTTACCGGATGAAACACAGGCACAACAAAAAATATTTAGACATCAACAATTTTTAAACTTGTTATTCCATGGGTCTTCTATGAAGTTTACATTCAGTAATCGTTATGTAGACTCTAAAGGTAGCTTTGCAAAGTTAAAAGGTTATGTTCGTACATTCTTAAAATTTGGTGCTATTAGTTTAATGCATTTTTTACCAACTACAAGTTTAATTAAAAAGATTAACCAAGATGCACAACAGTACCCATTTTCAGATGCGAAATATATAAGTGTTCTCGTTGATTGTGCAAGTGGTAATAAACGAGAGGTCTATGAAAAGACCTTGTTTGATAATAGAAGTTTATATCCTTTTGAGGATACTGAGTTTTGGGGACTTACAGATAGCGATTTCTATTTAAGTCATTTGTACAATAATTATATGGAAGCACCACCTGAAGATCGCCAGGTACCGCATCATAACTATAGAGTATATTGGAAACAATAAGAGGGGATTATATTATGAAACTATTTACAGTAGGACCAACACAAATGAGAAAGGAAATTCTTGATGTAAGACATCAACAAGTTCCTTATTTTAGAACAACAGAATTTTCTGAAGTTATGTTAGACTCAGATAAACTGCTCAAAAAGTTTATGAATGCACCAGAAAGCTATAAATCCATCTACTTAACAGCTTCTGGTACAGGCGCATTAGAAGCTACTATTATGAATTGTATGAATGAAACTGACCATGTACTAGTTATTAATGGTGGTACTTTTGGTCAACGTTTCGTCGATTTATGTGAACTCCATGAGATTCCTCATACTGTGATTAAACTAGAAGAAGGCGAGGCGTTGACTGCTAAACACTTTGCTGCAGTAGAAGAACAATCATTTACCTTTGTTATTGCTAATATTGATGAAACTTCTACAGCACAGCTATATGATATTAATTTATTAAGTAGCTTTGCTAAAAAGAAACAAGCGTACTTAGTGATTGATGCAATTAGTTCGTTCTTAATCGATCATTATGATATGGCTGGTAATAATATTGATGTTACTATTTTGAGTTCCCAAAAAGGACTTTGTATTGCACCAGGTATATCTCCTATTGTAATTAGTGACAGATTATATGAGGAACGTGTAAAAAATAATCACATTAAGAATCTTTATTTTGATTTCAACCAATATATAAAAAACTTTACAAGAGGTCAAACACCATTCACACCTGCTGTTGGGGTATGCTTAGAAATGAATAAAGCATTACATCTGATTGAAGAGGAAGGTTTTGAAAACTATTTAGCTCGTATTGATAGTGTGGCGAAAGATTTCAGAAATAGAATTAAAGAACTGCCAGTATCTCTTCCTGCTTTCAGCATCAGTAATGCGGTTACACCTATTCGTTTTGAACAACCAATTGCTAAAGATGTATTTACAATTTTGAAGGACAAATATGATATTTTTGTAAATCCTACGGGTGGGGTCAATGAAGACTATGTTCTACGCGTTGCTCATATTGGAGATACAACCATTGAGGATAATAAAATGCTCGTAGAAACAATGAAATCAGTCATTAAAGAGATTACAGGTAAATAATATGGTAAAAGTGATAACATATGGAACATATGATTTGTTTCATGAGGGACATTACAATCTATTAAAAAATGCAAAAGCATTAGGTGATTACCTAATTGTTGGGGTTACGTCTGACTATTTTGATAAATCTAGAGGTAAATTTAATGTTCGTGATTCTTTAATGACGCGCATAGATAATGTGCGTGCTACAGGTTTTGCAGATGAAATCGTAGTAGAAGAATATTTTGGCCAAAAAATAGATGATATTAAACGTTTTAATGTAGATATATTTACTGTTGGATCTGATTGGGAAGGCTATTTTGATTATTTAAATGAGTATTGTAAGGTAGTTTACCTACCAAGAACACAAGGTATTTCTAGTACTCAAATCAGAAATTCCGAGAATGTTAGATTAGGTATTATTGGTAATGAAGTTATTTTGGACAGATTTTTAGATGAGTCTAAATTTGTTAGTGGTATTGATATTATAGGTGGGTACACAGAGGCAGATGAGACTGATACTATCTATAAATCATATCAGTTTAATGATTTAGAGCAATTTTGTTCATCTGAAAAGTTACTAGATGAGGTAGATGCGGTATATATTAATATGCCTTTATCTAAACGTGGTGCGTATATTGAAAAAGCACTACAAGCTAGAAAACATGTATTAACAGAATTTCCATTTAGTAGTGACCTTGATGAAACATTACGCTTGATGGAGTTGGCGAAATCTTCCAACTTAGTATTAATGGAAGGCTTAAAAACAGCGTATAGCCCTGCTTTTAATAAGTTAATTGCCATGGCTCGTAGTGGGAGAATTGGTAAAATCTTTAATGTAGAGGCTAATTTTACACAAGTTTTGGGTGATGATTTGGCTAATCAAGTTAGAATAGCGGGTGGTAGTATTTTATCTTTAGCATCCTATCCGTTATTGGCTATCTTTAAACTCTTAGGCTTTAATTATAACCGCGTTGATTTTATAAGCCATAAGGTTGATGATGTCGATATTTTATCGAAAATTAATTTCCTTTATGATGATGCGATGGCTTCTGCTACAGTGGCTATCAATGCTAAAGCTGAGGGTGATTTAGTCATATCTGGTTCTAAAGGATATATCTATGTACCTGCACCTTGGTGGAAAACAGAATTCTTTGAAATGCGCTTTGAAGATGTAAACTTGAATCAAAAGTACTTCTATAAATTTGAAGGTGAAGGTTTACGATATGGAATTGTTGAGTTCTTGAAATGTATTAGAGAGGATTCTGAAAGCTTCTTGATGAGCCATCAAGATATGATTGAAGAGGTACGCGTCCTCAATAAGTTTGTATCTGATACCGATGTTACTGTAATTTAGTATGGGATTTGATGAGTATGCAACAATTATCTTTACGAGAAGTTCAGCTAGAAGAGTTAAATCTTCTCAAGGATTTTGACCAATTTTGCAAAAAATATAATTTAAAATATAGTTTATGTTATGGCACATTAATAGGTGCAGCTCGACATAAAGGGTTTATACCTTGGGATGATGATATTGATGTTTGTATGCCAAGACCTGATTATGAACGGTTATTAACGTTAAAAGAGCACTACGATCACGATGGATTAGAGCTAATTGCTAATCCTATCAATCATAGTTTGGATGCAACCTATGCGGCTATCATCAATAAAAATATTCCTTGTGAAAATACATATTCTAATACATTACGTAGCAAGTATTTATGGATAGATATTTTCCCTGTTGATGGATTTAGTGAAGATATGTCCATTATGAAAGAGATTTATGATAAATCGATTTTTTATCAAAAAATACTTACATTAGCTAGCGCTAAACTGTTTAAGGGGAAATCTCTTATTCATGCTTTAGGTAAATTAGTTATTGTGCCATTGTGCCGTTTATTTGGTAAACAACGTTGTATCGATATCATGGATCGTTTGGCTAAATCTTATGACTATACTAAATCAGAGTATGTTGGTGTAATTGCATGGGGTGAAGGTGTAAAGGAACGATTGCCTAAACAGGATTTTGAGAAGATGACTACCATTGAGTTTGAAGATCAATTATTTTCTGTTATGTCCTGTTGGAGAGAATATCTAGATAATATGTATGATGACTATATGCAGATGCCTCCTGAGGATCAACGCTGTGGACATAATATTGTTGCATATAAGATAGAGCGAAAGGATTAAGTATATGGAGCCGTTACTTTCTATTATTGTTCCCATTTATAATGTTGAACAGTATGTTGATAAATGTATTCAATCAATACTTAATCAAACCTATCAAAATTTAGAAATTATTTTAGTCGATGATGGAGCAACCGATTGTAGCGGTTCTATTGCCGATTCTTATGCGGCGAAGGATAAACGCATAAAGGTCTTTCATAAAGAAAATGGTGGGCTTTCCGATGCTCGTAATTATGGTTTAGATCATGTTACAGGAGACTATATTTTATTCGTTGATAGTGATGATTTTATAGAAAATACAATGTGTGAAAGATTGTTTGCTGTAGCGAATAGTACTAATGCTGATATAGTATCTTGTAATTATTATATCTATAGAGAAGATGATGATATCAGTATACATACTATGTCTGTTCAAGATGATACAAGAACTTTCACAGGCATGGATATGTTGAGATATTATCTGCTAAAAACGGAACCATTCGATCTCAATGTAGTATGGAATAAACTCTTTAAATCTGAGTTATTCAATGGGACAGTATTAGTTCGTTTTCCAAAGGGGAGAGTTCAAGAGGATAATTTTACTATTTTCAGGCTATTTTTGAATGCTAATACTATAGTAACAGTAAATGAACCTCTTTATTATTATGTACAACGCGCTGGTAGTATCATGGCTAATTTTAGTAGACGTTTTATGACGGATACCGTAGAGTCCCATATATATATGAATGATTATCTTATGGATCACTGTAGTAGTGTAAAGAACGAACTGCAATTGTATCTTTTAAATTCCTATGTGGAATTATCTCGTAGAGTTCATGTTAATAAATGTAAGACAGAGTACAATGATTTACTCACTCAATATAAGCACTATGTCTTAGATCATACGGCTGATACTAGCCATAACCCATTATGGAAGTGCAAACAAGATATAAAGAGGGTATTGGTTAAATTGTATTATTGAATATGAATCATAACCATATTTATACGGTTGTATGTAACATATGATTAAAACCCATAGAGATTATCTTTATATTTTTAATTGATAATACTATGGGATTTTCTCTAATTATGAAAGCATGGTTAGTAAGGTTTGATAGATATTAATGATAGAGGAAAAGTAATGTGAGGAAGAGTTACTCCGTATTAATAGAGAATATATTTTCTCTACTAACCTTGCGCGCTTTAGAATATGTACTTGCTTTTATTTTGGTACCATATTTAATTCGCGTATTAGGACCTTTGCATTTTGGAATGATTGCATTTATGCAAGGTATTATGGAATATTTCCGAATCTTTGTTGATTTTGGGTACTCCTTAACGGCTCCAAAGGCAATAGCACAGGCTGAAGAACAGAAGATAGGATTTCTGTTTGCCAAATATTTTTATGGAAAAGTATGTATATTAATATTTGTTACTCTGGTATTTTTTGCTGTTTATAATCTGCAACGCATATTACTAGGAAATACGATCGACATATTATTATTTCAGGTTATGTACTGTGGAATTATAGGTAATGTTTTATTTCCTGTATGGTTTTTTCAAGGTATACAGAAAATGCGATATATTACCATCTTAAATATGAGTGGACGTATTTGTACGATGCTTGGCATATTTTTACTTGTAAAATCTCCAGATGATTATATACTCGCTGCATTCTTACAAGCTTGCACGCCTTTAATTGCAGGTGTTTTTTCAATAGTCTGGTTAAGAAAACATTATACGGGATTGTTTAAATGGCCAACTATAGGTGAAATTATTAATTCTTATAAAGAAGGCTGGTCTATATTCGTATCCTCCTTAGCGGTTAACTTATATACTGCAACTAATGTAGTGGTATTGGGGATGCTTACGAATAATGTTATCGTTGGTTACTATAGTGCTGCTGATAAATTAATTACCTGTGTTCGTAGAGGTATATATGCTGTAAGTGATGCAATATATCCGTTTATAAGTAAGATGATGAAGGATGATATTTCTAAGGGATTACAATTTATAAAGAAACAAATATTCTTGTATTTGGTTGTAGGCCTTGTTGGCTGTACATCTTTATTTTTCTTCTCAGATACTATAGTCAAGCTATTGTTCGGAGCGGATTATAATTTAACTGTTGACGTATTACGAATCTTGTCATTTGTTCCTTTAGCTGTTGCTATTAGTACTGTATTTGGTGAAGAAACGATGCTACCACTCAATATGAATAGTGCATATAGCCGAACTCTAGTATTGGCAGCATTCTTTAGCTTGTTATCTATATTCCCATTGTGTTATTTGTGGGGGGCTAAAGGGGTAGCAATGACAATGTTATTAACAGAATTTTTAATTATGATTATTATGGGAGGCTTATTAAGGAAACAACTCTTCCAATAGGTTTAAATAGTTTGAGAGATTTGAGAGGTTTGTTTTAATATGATTAGTACAGCATATTATAAAATTCAAGAGTTATTGCTTTGTGCAATGATAATTTCATTACCACTGATGCGGATACCAGATCGGTATACTTTGTTTTCAATGGGCAATAATCTATCGATGATATTTCTGTTCTTTTCCCTTTTGTTATTCATTGTATATAGCCTATGGAACAAGAAGACAGAGTTTCCCTTTAAACTGTATTTTACAATATCTGTTGCTTGGATTGTTTTTTGTACCATTTTAGGGGTATTTTCTTTTCCTTTTTATGATACTGTTATTTACACGTATTTAATCAATACATCTGTTGTCCAAAAACTATATGCGCTATTTCCTTCGTTTGTAGGTAATGAATTTATTCTACAAGTAAAGTTAATGGTATCACTAGTTTGGTATCTGTTTAGAAACTTTATATTCCCCTTAATTGGGCTATTCTTAATCATTTTTAATCTATATAAAGATGATTGTAAAAAAGGTCTTGATACTATTGTTAATGCTGCAAGGATATTAACAATACTATGTATAGCTTACTCCATTATAGAGGTTTCTTGGCTATGGAGTGGTTCAGATTACTTGGCTAGTATATTAGTAACTATTAATAATGGCTTATATGATCCTGTTGTACAAAGTGGGTGGTGGCCTCCGGAATTATGGCCAGGTCAACTTAGAAGCCTTGCGTTAGAACCATCCTATTTTAGTATGATTGCGGTGTTTTTGGCACCATTATTAGGTATTCATTATGTAAATTCTAAGAATAAACTTGATATTATATTAGCATTTCTCTTAGTTGTCATGATTTTCTTAACTAAGGCTCGAACAGGTGTTGTTATTTATCTATTCGAACTGGTTGCGTTTATTGTATTAAGTCTAATATTTAGATATAAATCTTGGTGGAAACTATGTCTATTTACAATTGGACTTAGTGTTCTAAGTTATTCTTTTGCTATTGTTGGTGATTCTGTAGTAAGCCCTATAATTAAGGCTAGTATTTCTCAATCGAATACTACCAAGGAAGCACCTAAGGCTATATCCGTAGAAAAGGCTCTAGATAAGTATATTGATAGTAATGTTAAGTCAGTCAGCAATACTAGTTCTAGATCTAATTCAGCTAGATTTGGTAATACAGTAGCTATGTTTAACGTTGGTCTAGATCATCTAGCATTTGGTGTTGGTAGAGGATTGCACTCAAGCTATATGGTTGATAAATTCCCTGATTTTGCTAAAGATAGTGGAGAAGTCAAACGTTGGACAGAAGACGTATTACAAAAGGGCTTCCTAGCATTTGAATATCCAGTACTTAATGAATTCGCAGCCATATTGGCATGGTTTGGGTTAATAGGAGAAGTCTTATTTATTACTCCAATTTTATATATTTTATATAGAACATATAAGATTAAGAAGTATATTAATAACCCTATATTAGTCTACCTGTTAGTGGCATTTTTGGGGCAAATTGCATGCTTTATGAGTAATGAATTTTTATTAGCATATCCAATTCTTGTAGGGATTTTGGTTTGTTATATTAAATTTTATGAGCATAATGATATAACCAGAGAATAGGGGGTTATTCTAAATAAAGTAAAATATGTATATTATAACTAATGTTTAAAATATATCGAATATGTTTGATATATAGTTTATGGCTTTTCTATCTCATAATTAGTTATAATTTGTGTAGCAAAATATTATGGAATGAATATATTGGGAGTTTCATTCCTAGGGGATTACATTAGTTAATATATTTGTTTGGGAGATTTTAATTATGAAAAAATATGTACTTTCAGTTGATAAGAATAGGCCTATAGAGCTTGAAATCACAAATATTTTAGATGATAATAAAGCTATAGTGCGTGGTTGTCTTAATACATATCATTTGGATTATGATGTAGAGACAACTTCTGTTTTATTGAATTTTACGTTAGAAGACGATCGAGAAACTGTATATAGTATTAGATTAAAGGAAGATAATTCTTTATTAAAATGTTTAGATTGTACTCCTCAAGAGATATTCTTTAACATTGTTAATTTCTTAGGTGAAGTAATACATAAGGCTAAATCTATTGGACATACATTAGTTATGAAGTTAGATTATCAAACTTCTAGATTACTTGTAAAGGATTTAACAAAAATTGGTGATGAATATCGTACATTTAATGGAGAACTAGTATATTAAGATAATTCTTAATAACTATATAGTGGAATTAAAAGAAGGTATCAACGGCAGCTGATACCTTCTTTTATGTAGAAATCAAATTGATGGGATACTAAATTTAGATCAACCTATAATATCTTTATTAGATATACGAAGATAAGAAATAGGGATTGAATGTTCTCTTATATAACAAATCTGTTATGAAACGTATTGTATTGTATATTGAGCAGCCGATAGTAGTTGGCTCAGAAGTTGCCATTTTAATGCGAATTTCACCGTTTTTTGGTATAATAAACAAGTATTCCAACGATAAAACGGAGGTAATTCTAATGCGTAAATTCTTATATATGTTAGCAGCTCTACTCGTGTTGATCGGTATTAATACACATGATGTAGAAGCTCGTACAGATGTGTATGCTACAACCTATAATGGTAATAGCTGGTATGTAGACCAAGACTCTGTGAAGAGAGTAGGGGATGTACTCAACTTTACGGTGTACACTACATCTGGCCTTAGCTATAAGGTATCATCTAGCGATAGTAACTATTACAATGCAGATGTATTCTACTATAACAACAAACTCGTTTCAGACAATGGCCAATCTGTATGGAAATCTCCAGGTATGATGGCCGCTATGCGTGTGGCACGTAGATAAAGAATAAAGGCAGCGATTCGATCGCTGCCTTTTGGTCTGTATAAGTGTACTATAGTATCGTTTATCCGTATTTGACGATATATAAGATTAACCCTATAATATAAATAGATAGCCAAGCGAGTAGATCCGTCGGGCTCATCTCAAGAGAATAAATAATTGATGAAATGGCCTTTCAGTTACCTAATTATCTAGGGATAACGAAGGGCTATTTGTCTTTTCCAAGACAAATAAGCGCCACGAGTGCACCAAAAGCAATGACTACAGTCATTACCTCTAGGATTAGCATGATTAACTCATAATCACTCATAGACAACCCTCCCTTCATAGACGAAGAGAGGCCCAACCTCGCTTAACTATCCTATATCAATTATATGGCGAACATATAAGCGAATCAATAAGAATCTATTTATAGAAATATACAAAAATATATATACGTATACGTTAGCAGTAACTATAATTACTGATTTTTTTTACTTGTGATAATTTTATAGTTATGTGGCAAATTTCCCTCATATTTACAAAAATATAATTATTAAATATAATTAAATTATTTAATAATAGTTTATAGTGTGTAAATGAGAGAGGGTTTTTATGAAACGTGTGTATAAAGCAAACCTATCTTTAGCGATTGCTCTGACAATTGCTAGCTCTGTAGTGCCCTATGCAATGGCGGGGAGTACATTAGTTACTACACCTAATGGTGCAAATATTACGGCAAACAACGGTGGGAAGTTTAAGGCTGGCGAAATGACAAACTACATATCTACGATTGAAGCAGATACTGGTAGTACAGTTAGTATTGATAAAGCTGTTGCTAATATTGGCTATAATAACAAGCCTTTCATTAGTAGTAAAGGTGGCAGTACAGTTAGCCTTAAGGAAGGCGTTTATGATGTTCAAAATGTAAGCACTCCTGTTGCAGTGGCTCAAGGTGGCACCGTTAATATTGGTGTAGACGGCAATAAAGGTAATTTTACTGGTAAGGACTTGTCTTTAGTAGGTGATGTTATCGTTAAAAGCGACCCAAATCATGCGTCTGAGATCAATATTGGTATCATTGGCAAAGAATCTCTTTGGGATGGCTTGGCTTTTAATCTAGCAGATAAAGATGCAAAGCACCCAAGTCATATCAATGTATTCCTTGGTGACTATGGTTCTTGGGAGCTTTTCTATCAAGGTGGCTTGCATGAAGGTAAATTAGATGGTGGTACACAACCTAGCCATGTACATCGACTTGTAGGTTCCAAGAACCGCAACTATGCGAATATGGTAACCCAAAGTGAGCATAATAAACTTTATGTAGATAAGCTGGAAGGTCATGTAAACTTTATCTATGACCCTAATGATGAAGGTGGCGATACTGAGGATCCAGATTATAAACCACCGACTACAATCTATAATGGTTTGACTCCAGATTCCTTCTGGGGTGGCGACATTCATATTACAAGTGCAGCTCCTGGTGCAGCGGCTCATGTGTACACGACTCAACGAGGCCTAGATATGTCCTCTGAGGCTAACGTGAACAAGATTTTAGATAACTTGGCTCACAAGATGTACTATCATAACTATGTTAATGGTGAAAGAAACCTTCAAGGTACAGTAGCTATTGCATCTGATGGTTCTGAATCTGGTCGTTTTACAGTAATTACATCTGGTCATGCTAAAGAAGGTGATATTACATGGCAAGCGGATAAGGATGGTCAAGGTAAATACGTATATGGTGAAAATAAACCTGTACCAAAACCTCAACCTAAGCCAGAAGTTAAACCAACTCCTAAACCTGAGGTTAAGCCGGTACCAACTCCGACTCCTAAACCAGAGGTAAAACCTACTCCAAAACCAGAGGTTAAGCCAGCACCAAAACCAACTCCTAAACCAGAAGTGAAACCAGCTCCAGTGCCAGAGCGTAATTCTCATATTCATGTTATTATGGGTGATTTTGATACACCTCATATGCGCGGTGCCCGTTCTGCTATTATGAGCAATATTAATGGTTGGAGAACATTGACAGATAATATATATCGTCCACGCGTATTGCAACAAGGCGAACCAACAGGCATTTGGGCTCGCGTTGGGGGTGGTAAATATAGCTATACCGCAAAAGGTATCGACACAGATACAACATATACACGTATTCAAGGCGGTTACGATGCTAAAACAGGTAACGGTTGGACTGTAGGTGGTCAAGTATCCTACCTTCGTGGCAACGATGACTACGTATTCAATGGCACTGGTAAGGAAAAAGCCTTTGCTGTAGGTGCGTACGGTGTGAAAGATCTTGGTAAAGACCAATACATTCACCTTGAATCCCAAGTAGGTCGCGTTTCTAATGCTTTCACAGCTCGCAATGAAATTGGTGAAAGCATTTCTGGTGATGCTAAAGCGAATGCCTACACAATTGGCGTACGCTATGGTAAAACTGTGAAATTCCAAAATGGTACATACATTGAACCACAAGCGCAATTGAGCTACACTCACTTCGGTGGGGATAGCTTTGATGCGGGTCGTATGCATGTCAACGAATCTGGTGTGAGCAGCACAGCAGGGGGCCTTGGCCTTGAAATCGGTAAAATATTCGGTGCAGGTAATATCTATACTCGCGTTGGTGTAAACCATGCCTTCTCTGGTACTGTAAATACAGCGTACACAACAGGTAATACTACAAAATATACAAAACAAGACCTTAAAGGTACTTGGACCGATCTAGCATTCGGTGGTCGTTATGGCTTCAATGCTAATAACAGCATCTTTGCTGACCTTAGTACAGGCTTATCTGGCGACTATAAAGCAGGCTGGTCTGTAAATGCTGGATTTACACATAAATTCTAATATACTGGTCAACAGATTTACTAAGAGGCAGCGAGTCAATCGTTGCCTCTTTTGGTATATTTTTATCTAATACATATCAAATCTTAATTATCTCTAAAATAAATGGGTATAATTCATTTACAATTCACTAAAAATAGTGTAATATTTTATACATATTTTAAAAGTGTTAGTCTTAAGTTTCTTTAATAAGTGAGTATATATCTATCTTTTATCATAAAAAAAGACTAATAAATCAACTCATAGATATATATTCAAGTATGAAGGAGCTTTCACAAATGTGATTGTATTGTAAGTAAAAGTATTGGTTGAGGTGTAAGAGGATGAGAGCAAGAAATAAATTTTTATTATCTGCTGTTATGATGACTTTATTGTCATCTACGATGGCTATGCCTAGCACATGGGCTGCAGCAGGTCTTAATTCCGATGGACGTATTTTTGCAACTACTGCAGATAGCAAATTTGAAAGTACAGGTAATGCGACTGCAAATGGTGTAGTCGCATCTGATGGTGGTCAAGTTAGAATTGGCTCTTTGGATACTCCTGATGCATCTCAATTGCCTAAACGCTATCGTCAACCAGCTTTCATTACAGGCATGCTAAATAACAGTTCCATTCAAGTGGATGGCGGGGTTATGGACGTGACTACTGCACCATGGAAGTCTCCATATCCAGTAGCATTTGCATATAATAGTAAAATTAATCTCGGCATTGATGATGCGGGTACTGTAAAACACAAAGTGTTTAATATGCAAGGTGATGTGCTGGTATCTGATAAAATGATGCCTCCTCATCAAGAACAGCAATCATCTGTGATTAATATCGGCCTAGGCCGCGCTCATAATAGTCCTAACCAGTTTTCCGGTAAAGCTATGAACACCTTAGAGGATAAGGGTGGCGAAATCAACATGACCTTTGATGGTGGCATGTGGAGCCATGATAGCATGGGCGGCTTGGAATCTTTCAAAATTGATGGTAAAACAGAACGTAGTAGTATTAACAACCTCACAGGTACTCGTACGCGCGAAGGTTTCAGCCGTATTTCCCAAGATTCTCGCAGCGACATTCATGTAAATAAATTGGACGGTCATATTAATGTTATTTATGACATGACTAGTGGTACTGGCTTAAATTATGCTAAACCAGGTTCTAAGAAAGACGGCCTTGATCCGGCTGACATCGAGGGCGGTAACTTCATCGTAAAATCCGCTGCAGCTGGCTCTGGCGTACATGGCTATGTAACAGGTGATCATCTCGATACTTCTTCTGAAAGTAATGTAAATAAGATTTTAGATAACTTAGCGCACAAGTTCTATTATGAAAACTATGTAAACGGTGAAAGAAACCTTTCTGGTACTGTATCCATCGCTTCTAAAGGTATCGTGTCTAGTTACAAAAAAGCGTTGACTACAGACCAAAAAGAAGGGGATATTACATGGAAAGACGGTAATGGCCAAGGCTCCTATGTGGTGCCAGAACCAAAACCTACACCGACTCCAGAACCTAAACCAGTTACACCAGTAACTCCGGATCCTAAACCAGTTACACCAGTAACTCCGGATCCAAAACCAGTTACACCTGTGACTCCAGATCCAAAACCAGTTACACCTGTAACTCCAGATCCTAAACCAGTTACACCTGTAACTCCAGATCCTAAACCAGTTACACCTGTAAGTCCGGATCCTAAACCAGTTACACCTGTAACTCCAGATCCTAAACCAGTTACACCTGTAACACCAGCACCTAAACCAGTGAATCCTAATCCTGTTGTTCGTGGCGCTTATGATACACCTCATATGCGCGGTATTCGCTCCGCTGTAGTAGGTAATATCAACGCATGGCGTACAATAGCTGACGATATGTATCGTCCTCGTGTATTGCAACAAGGTGAACCAACTGGTATTTGGGCTCGCATCGGTGGCGGTAAATACAGCTACTCTGGCAGCGGTATCGACACAGCTACAGATTATACACGCATCCAAGGCGGTTATGATGCTAAAATTAGCAGTGGTTGGACTGTAGGTGGTCAAGTATCTTACCTTCGCGGTTCTGAAGACTATGTATTCGATGGTTCCGGCAAGGTGAAATCCTTCTCCGTAGGTGCTTATGGTTTGAAAGACCTTGGCAAAGATCAATATGTACATGTAGAAACTCAAGTTGGTCGCGTATCTAATGACTTTACAGCTCGTAATGAAATCGGTGAAGCTATGTCTGGTGATACAAAATCCAATGCGTACAGCATCGGTGTTCGCTATGGTAAAACATTGAAATACGCTAATGGTTTCTATGTAGAACCACAAGCACAATTGAACTTTACACACTTCGGTGGCCGTAACTTCACTGTAGGTAATGTATTTGTTAACCAATCTAGTGTAAACAGCACTTCTGGTAAAATCGGCCTTGAATTGGGTAAACAATTTGGCAATGGTAACCTTTATACACGTTTTGCCGCAGGTCATGCTTTCACAGGCAATGTAAAAACTGCATTCTCTAGCGGTAGTGTTGTGAAATTAACAGAGCAAGACCTTAAAGGTACTTGGACTGAACTTGCTTTCGGCGGTCGTTATGGCTTCAATAGCAACAATAGCGTATTTGCTGACGTTGCTACAGGTTTGTCTGGTGACCTCCAAGCAGACTGGGGTGTGAATGCAGGTTTCACACATAAGTTCTAAGTGTAGATTTATTAAATAATCTTTTGTACAATAGCTAACATATATAGCCTCCTAATAGTAGAGTCATGACTTTATTATTAGGAGGCTTTTATAGTATCGATTATAGAATTAACTATATAGCACCTATGCATTTTTCTTCTAACGTTAAAGGAAAAGTATATAGACGAAATACGATATATTGTGTATACTAATAGAACTAGTAGGCACATTACCATCATTATTGATAGATGCTTACTGTATTAATAAATTTACCATGCTTAGTATGGGGATCTCTAAGGGGATAACAGCTCCAAAAGAGATAATATCTAGTGTATGATAAATGAAGTAGCTCTGGGGAGGGTGCTTTAAGAGAGGAGAACTTATGAAATTAGTAAAATTATTACCTATTATGGCAATTGCTTCTGTAGGTGTTGCTGGCCAAGTACATGCGGCACAAGATCCTTTGATGATGCCTGAACAACCTACGGCTCCTTTGACTGCAGAACAACAAGAAATCTCTCTTGCTGTTCCTAGTGAAGAGGTAAAAGCTGTAGTATCTGAATTTGCAGCATTCCAACTTGGTCAACCAAATACTGGCCGTGTGTCTGGTCAAGAACGTCTTGCTAACAATGCGTTGTACTACATGAACGTTCGTCGTAGCTGGTACATTATAAGCCATCGCTATAAAAAAGATAGCTATGCTCGTGTAGCATTAGATCGCTTGTACTTAGATTACAAAGAATTCTTCACGAATAACACTACAGTATCTGAAATGAACCAAGCTGAATATGAACGCCAAATCTTAGCTATTCTTGAAAAGAATACTGAAAATATGAATAATGATGAATTGCGTTTCTACATGAACGAAATGGTAATCTACAGCTTAAAAGAAGCTATGCGTGACGGTAATAACCGCGTTAAACGTATCCGCTAATCTATATAATTATAAATATATACTTATAAAGAGGTAACGACGAAAGTTGTTGCCTCTTTTAGTTTTTATGGTTACTTTATTTCTAGTAAACGTGAGGTAAATCACATAATAGTACTGTTAATAATACTATACTAGTTCCATGACCTTATAGCTGTTTATATATAGGTAAGCCCTTACATACTATACATAAATTTACATAATAGTATTCAGGTATATGCAATTACTCCTAGATACAAAGCAATTACAATCCTTTTGGATACTATGTTCTTTCTCGTAAGCTATAGGTCGTACTAAAACAAATGGCCCCCGTAGGATTCATTCCTGCGGGGGCTTGTTTGTTAATTGTATTGGTTAATCTGCCCCTTTATGAATTATTATTTATGTTATTTACATATTTTTTCGATAGCAGTATAATTTAATCGTAGTAATCATGAGGGTAATATGAAGGGGAAGTGTTTTGTAGTATAACAAGGGAGGCGTATGATTATGAATCACGCAAAGAAACTACAATTATTAGCAGTACTCGGAGTTTTAACCATATCTTCTGCTAGCTTGGTACAAGCAGCAGATATTCCTGTTGTTTCCTCTGGTGGTGCCACTTATAACATTGGTCTACAAGGCTGGTCATCTTTCACCAACTCAGACAATGTACATCTCGGTGGTCAAACTGGGGCAGCTAACAGCGATCCATATTCCCATGCAGGGGATCCAAATGCAAAGGGTAATAATATTGCCATCGGTCGTCTTGCCTTAAATGGTTCTCAAGGTGGCGGCAATGTAGCATTAGGTGCTAAGAGCTTTGTAGGTGGTAAAGGTGACTATAACTTCTTAGGTAACTTTGCAGCAGGTTATAACTCAACAATTTCCGATACAATTGCTATAGGCTACTTTACAGGTTCCTACTCTCAAGGTAATAAAAACGTATGGCTCGGCGCTTCTCAAGCTGCCGCTAGTAAGGGGAATAACACTGTATTAATCGGTTCTAACTCTACCGTAAATGGTAATTTTAACTATGGTATGGGTCATGGCGTTATCTTTAAAGGCGATAAGAACTCCGCTATTGGCGCATATAATAAAATTGAAGGTAACCAATCTGGCGCCTTTGGTGTAGGTACGTATAATGTGGATACTGTTAAGGGCGATAATTCCTACAGTGTTGGTAACAAGAACCAAGTGAGTGCTAATAATACATTCGTAGTTGGTAATAATGTGAAAACATCTCTAGACAATGCAGTTGTATTAGGTAATAATTCTACTGCTGAAAGTAGTGATGTAGTGAGCACTCCTAGTTATACCTATAATAATGGTGTTACTGAAAAATTCGCTGGTACTGCTCCTGTGTCTACTGTATCCGTTGGTGCAGCCGGTCAAGAACGCACTATCACTCATGTAGCAGCAGGCCGTATTACAGCGGACTCTACAGATGCAGTTAACGGCTCCCAATTATATGGCACAAACCAACAAATTGATGTATTACATCGCGATGTGCGTCACGTGGAAAAAGAATCCAACCGCGGTGATGCTCGCGCTGCAGCATTAGCTGCATTGCATCCACTACAATTTGATCCAGACCATAAGGTTCAAGTTATGGGTGGCTATGGTCACTATAAAGGCGAAAATGCATTGGCTCTTGGCGTAGGTTACTATCCAAAAGAAAATCTACTCCTCACTGCAGGTACAACTGTAAGTGGTGATTTGATGGCCAATGTAGGCGTGTCCTATAAATTCGGTGAAAATAAGACACTTGCTAAGATTTCCCCTGCATCCTATAACGCATTAGAACAACGCGTAGATACACTAGAAGCACAAAACAAAAAACTACAAGAAACAGTAGATATGCTTGTGCAAAAACTTAATGAAAAATAGGGTTTCAAGAATATGAAAGAGGTAATAACATTGTTATTACCTCTTTTTTATTATTGTCTTTAGACTGGTTCGCGACGTAGTCGCGAATCATAAAACCACCCGCTATGCGGGTGCGGCAACGAAAGTTATACAAAAAAATCACCTTGCTTAAGTATAATGTAGGTGTTCAAGCCGCATTATATACAAAAGAAAGGTGATTTTATATGGCAACAAAGACACAGAGCCTTGCGCACACAAAATGGTTATGCAAATACCACATAGTATTTACACCTAAGTATAGACGTAAAGTTATATATAATCAATATAGAAATAGTTTACGTGAAATACTGAGACGTTTATGTGAATATAAGGGCGTCAAGATTATAGAGGGGGAGCTTATGGCAGATCATGTGCATATGCTAGTGTTAATTCCACCTAAAATATCAGTTTCATCTTTTATGGGATATCTAAAGGGTAAAAGTGCGCTAATGATGTTCGATAAACACGCAAACTTAAAGTATAAATTTGGAAATAGACACTTTTGGTCCGAGGGATATTATGTAAGTACGGTAGGATTAAATGAAGCTACCGTAAAAAAATATATACGTGAGCAAGAATTACATGACCAAATGAAAGATAAACTTAGTGTAAAAGAATATGAGGACCCTTTTAAGGGTAGCAAGTAATACATATCCCCTTTAAGGGGACCGTTACGAGTCAATGGCTATGCGGCTTGAACGTAGTGAAAGCCAGCGCCTTTAGACGCTGGCCTAGTACTACGGGCTTATAGCCCGTGAGCAAACCACCCGTTTTACGGGTGGTTCTGATATACATATAATAGTAAATTAATACGTTTCTAGTGACTACGTATCTTGACATACATATACATTATTCGATACACTAGTATATATTTCATTTGTTGTTCATGAATTTTAAATGTAGAGAGTAATGAAACGTATTGTGTGTATCGCCTTGAGCGCCCTATTGTGTTGTGTGGGTACAGCTGAGGCAGAAAAACAACAATTGTATAAGGGGGCAGACCAGTCTGTCCAAAGGGAACATACCCTTGCAGTGGCAACGAGTCCTCGTGAGGAGCATATCAAAGCAGTCTCTGAGGATTTCCATATTACTCCAGCGGCCACGCCAGACCATGTGATCGGTGAAGGTGGCCCTCTCGTGATGGATCGCCAAGAGACTAAGACCGTGCAGTACAGCAATGTGGATGCAGTGAATCGTGCCATTAATGCCGTAGCTATGTCTAATGTGTCCAATGCTATGTACGGTGCCAAAGGTAAACCATGGATGCGTCGCACTACACTGAGCTTTCAGTTCCAAGAAGGGTGGAAGCCACTCTATTCGGTGGAGACTGTTCAACCATTAGGTCATTACGATAATTCGTCTCGCGATGTGTGGTTTACGCAGCAGCGCATTTCTCGTGCGTCGGACACCGGTACTACCCTCAACATAGGCGTTGGGTATCGTCGTATTTCCAAGGATGATCGTCGCCTTTATGGGGCACATCTATTCTATGACCACCGGTTCTTGAATCGTCATAATCGACTCAGTGCAGGCCTTGAATATATGTCTGGTGAAAGCGAGTTCCGCTTCAACTGGTACGGTTCTGCTTCTGATGAACGCGTCCTAGATGTAAATTTACATACCTTGGAACGGGTGGCCAATGGTTATACTGTTGAATATGGTAAGACTTTCAAAAATGCTCGTTGGGCTAGAGTCTATGTAGAAGGATACCATTGGAATCAAGAACGTCAGGCCGATAAGAATGGTTTGCGCGTTGGCTCTGAGTTACAGCTCACACCACGTGTGTCTGTCGATATGGGGTATAACAAACCGGAACACAGCTCTGGCGGTGTATATGGTAAGATTACCTTCCGCTTAGCAGGCGCTCCAATGGCTTGGTATGGTGGCAAGCACCGTTTAGAAGAATCTGCAACGGTTCGTGATAAAATGCTCAATCTTGTAAGACGGACTAATACGATTTTTGTTGAGTAATAATTTTGATAACTGAATACACAAATTGAATAGTAATGCTATCTTTTTCATTCATATAATTTTAATGAAAATTAAATGAAAAATCATCTACTATTGTTGCTATATAAGTGATATACTCTAAGTAAGGGAATTTAGTGTTAATATCAATTGTTCTTTATAGATAATGGCTTTTATAAAAAGCCATTATCTTATTATATAGCTATTTTCTTATTATTGATGCCGTGTGATCGCCCGTTCATCTTAGTTACTCTCCAACTATTTGATAATCTTTGTGTTGTGTTTACTTCAAAATCTCTCTCTTAATAACAAACTTAAATCATGCGGCAACGGTAAGAGGTTCGCCTTCCTCTTACCCAAAAAGGATAGTTAATCCTCATCGATTAACTATCCTTTTTTATATTCTCTTAATAGATATATAAATTACTGTTTACAAAATACGTATACGTGCTACAATGTTCATATAAGACTCATGAATAAAGCATGAATTTTAAAGTACGAGAGAATGATAGGTTTTGTAGTTTGTAAATGGAGGTTCTAAATTATGAACAAACGGAGACGTTTATTAACCTTGTTAATTAACGGTGTGTTGTTATCCAGTTTATGTATGGTAGCTAATGCTGCAGATAATGTAGCTGGCGCAGGTAGTGGCGTAGCTATTGGCACAGGGTCTAGTGCTCAAAAAGATGGAGTAGTTGCTATCGGTAAAGGTGCACATACCAATTATGCTGGCGGGTCTGGCTATGCTAATGTTAATGGCGATGTAGTTATCGGTGAAAATGCAACAACTCATAGTTATTACGATCAATCCGGCTCAGTAGCTGTCGGTAAGAATGCATATGTAGAAAATACGATTGGGAAACAAGACAAATTCTTTGCATTTAATCAAACTAATTTTAATAGTTTTGGCTTTGGGAGTCTTCCACAAAAACCAGATAAAGTTGTTACTGGCGTAGCAATAGGTGACAATACGTATGTTCGTTCTGGTGGTACTATGGTTGGGTCTCATAACTATCGTGGTAAAATTGGTGATATTACTGTCAACACTGATACTTATGCAGAAAAACGAAAAGCTGGACTAGGTGTATATTCAACAACATTAGGCTCAAATAGTTTTACCAATGGTACTGTTGCAACTACTACAGGTGCTTTAAATGTTATTTCCAGCAATTATGATGGTAATAATATTGCTAATGCAACTAGAAATTTTGGGGCTACTATTAATGGCTCTTTGAACTCCATTGAGTCGGCTACAGCTACTAATAACTATTCTGGATTAAGCAACACTGTTGTTGGTACTGCTAATAGAACCAATAATTCTAATGGTTCTTTGATTTTCGGTGCAGGTAACGAAATTACTAATTCTGTTACTGAGATAGATGCGAGTGCAATAACACCAACTGCTTTTGGAGGACCTTCCTCGGTAACTAAATTATCAGAAACTGTGCGTAATTTAGTAAAAGATAATAAATCTGGTGGTTCTACCTTAGCTATTGGTGGTGGTAATAAAGCTGATTATACGCAATTAACATCAATGACAGGTGTTAATAATACTGTAACAGGTACTGCAGGTAATGTTGCAAAATTGAATAATGTAACTGGGTACAATAATACAATTACTAATGCGTCTAATAATATTGTAATGGGTAATGATCATGTAATAACTGCTGATAATACAATTGCTATAGGCGGACTTTCTTCTAGTGAAACACGCTCTGTTGCCAATACAACAACTATTGGTTATGATGCAAAAGCTTCTGTTGAAGGTGGTGTCGCTCTTGGTTATAAATCTAATGCGACCGTAGATAAAGGTGCAGCTGGTTATGATATCAGCACCAAAGCAGCATCTACTGATACAAGTTCCACATGGAAGGCGACTGCAGCAGCTGTATCCGTTGGCGATGTAGCTAATGATTTAACACGTCAAATTACATCTGTTGCAGCGGGTACAAACGATACTGATGCAGTAAACGTAGCACAACTTAAAAAGGTAGAAACTAAAATCTCTACTGTTGAAGCAGATGCTAAAAAACATACTACTGTAGTAGCTGGTGCTAATACGACTGTAACACCTGGTACAAATGCTAATGGTGGTGCTGAATATAAAGTAGCTGTTAATAAAGACTTAGTAGAAATGAGCTCTGCTAACTTCGGCAAAGCAACTGATAATGTGCGTTCTCGTATCGATAAAGACCGTGCTAGCTTCTTCAACGGTAGCGAAAATATCGGCATTTCACCTACTGGTGTTCAAATTGAAAACACAGATACTTTAGAACAAGCAAAATTTGATAAATACGGTATGTATGCTAGTGAAGGGAATACAACTGTTTACTACACTACAAACGGTATTAGTGCAGGCGATCAAAAAATCAATAATGTGAAAGCTGGCGTAGCAGATACTGATGCGGTTAACGTATCTCAACTTAAACGTTTACAAGATCAAATCGCAGCATCTTCTAGTGTTACAACTGTAACAGCTGGTGACCACATTAAGGTAACACCAACTGTAAATGGTAATACTCACGATTACAAAGTATCTCTTGCTGATGATATTGCTGATCAAATTACAAATAACACAACAAATATCAACAAAAATACAAATGATATCAAAAATATCAAAGGTGATTTATCTAAGATTGATAAACGTGTTGATAAATCTGTAGCAGGTGCAGCAGCTTTGGCAGCATTGCATCCACTTGATTTCGATCCAGATGCTAAATGGGACTTTGCTGCAGGCTATGGCCATTACCGCAGCGGTAATGCTGCCGCATTAGGTGCTTTCTATCGTCCTAATGAAGACGTACAACTTAGTGTAGGTTCTACTGTTGGCAGTGATGAAACAGTATTCAATGCTGGTTTATCTGTAAAAGTAGGCGCTCATAGCGGTGTATCTCGCTCTCGTGTAGCAATTGGTAAAGAAGTATTAGCTCTTAAGAAAACAGTAGCTGAACAAAATGCTCAAATTCAAAAATTGACTACATTGTTGAATGGTGTTGCTGGTACTAAGATGAAAGCCGATCACACAACATTGTTCCCAGATATCCCTACAAATCATTGGGCATATGAAGCTGTAAGCGATTTATCTCGCCGTGGTCTTGTAGAAGGCTATCCAGATGGCACATTCGGTGGTGACCGTATGTTAACACGTTATGAATTTGCTCAAATCGTATACCGTGCTATTCAAGACGGCGTAACAGTTAATGATCGCCTTGTAACAGAATTCAGCCCTGAAATGGCTTTGTTCCGTGTTGACACTGTAGCTAAAAATGCTAAAGGTGAACCAACAATCGAACGCGTTCGTGTTAATAAAAAATAAGGATACTATTAGTTTATAGTGTTCACACAACTTAATAAGTAGCTACTATGCCATACCTCAACTCCACCCCGAGGTCGCATAGTAGTGAATATAAAAAGGAGTAACTGATTATATCAGTTACTCCTTTTTATTGTTATATTAGGCTTACTATTCTTTTTATTTGGCAAAATAACCTAGCGATTGAATGTGCGCAATGGACTCGTTTAAATATTGCTCAGAGGACACAATCTGTTTAGTACCGTCAGCTTTTGTTCTTTCAATGGTCAAGTTTTCATTCATAGTATCAATTAATTCTTTTCGAGATATTGGTTTTGCCATCAATTTCATGATGTAGGATAAGCCTTCATTTACTGAAAAGTCTATTTGGTTATACATATTGCCGAGGCACATGTATTGATAACCACCTTTTTCAACAAGTGTAGATACATAGTTTATAAAGTGTTCTGGAATATAGGTTTTGTTTTCCTCAAATGGTAATTGGTCATATTTTTTAGTATAGGTGTTGATATGACCGACGATAGCAAGATGGAATAAACGTCTATACATAGCATCAGTATCGATTTCAGAATCAGGATGGTGTTTTTCAATATGTTTCATTATATCTGCTACATTGAATGGTCGTTTTGTATCCATTAATTCTTGGATGCTAATGTGCATAACATTGGTCCACTCTGGAGGAACACCAGGCTCTTCATCTAATGCATTGTTGAAGTATAGTGTATCTAGTACTTTCTTCTCAACCCTTTCGTCATGGGAAATTTTATCTTCGTTACTACACTTTGTTAATAGGGCCATGCGGAACTGAGTATCATATACGTAGTCATAATATTGTTCTTTATCAATAAAGTTATCTCTAGCCAATGTTCTAATATTATTTTCGACATTACTATCAAGCCATGTAATGAAGGAACGATTCAATGTTTCGTCGCCGATATAAGCGCAACCTTGCTCTTGCGCACGCTCAATAAATTCTGACACATATACAGGATCATTAATAGCTTCTAAGTATTCGTGCCCAACATAATAATCGTTAGATTGTAATACACGATTGATATTTTTAATTTTATAATCAGAAATTTGTTGGGAACGTTCATCTAACTTCATTGTTTCCGAAATTAATTTTAATACATTTTTCGTATAGATTGTACGTTCTTGTAATGAATCACTAGGTGCATGTTTTTCAGAATATAACATAATATCCCGCAATTGCTCTAACCGTTTCCAACCTGGATACGTATTATATGAAACATAGGCGATACCGCGATCAGATAAGTTGCGACTGCAAATATTAAGGATTTTATCTTTTACCACATCAGGCACCCAAGACCAAATACCATGGACGATAATGTAATCGAAGGTACCAAATGAATCATCAATATCCATAATATCTTTTTCTAATAATGTAATATTTTTTAGCCCCATGGATTCAATTAATTCATTCCCATGCTTTACCTGAGTAGGGGATAGGTCGATACCTGTAAAGGTAGTCGTTGGATTATATAGGGCTTGGGGAATGATATTTCCACCGCAAGAAGAGCCCAACTCTAATACGCGCGCGTCTTCAACTGGTACTGGGTCTAAGCCATAAATAAGAGCTTTTGCCATTAAAGATGTAATACATGTATTGGAAAATGGTTTTGATACGTATAGAAAATCGTCGTAAGATTCCTTCAGGTCGTTAATTTTAGATTGATCTACACTAGTAATGTGTTGTTTACTCATTAGAATATATCCCCTCTATAACTAATACTCGTAAAATGGTCCTCATAATGATTTAGTATATCATAATTTCTATTATATATAATGTAAAATCTCATGATTTGTTCATTTATAAGATGGAATATGAGAAATTAGTGAAATAGCCTATAAAAAGATAGGATAATTTCATATAGAAATTTTTCAGTGATCTATATTTTATAGATAATATATAAATAAGGTTTGAAATCGAGAAAAATCAATCTTCATAAATCGATTAAACCTTTATTTATAAGTTCAATTAATGCAGTTATCGAAAATAATAAAACTGAATAGAATAAAATAGATTAGATTTTATAAAATACGTATAAATCGACAAAAAAATGAGTAAAAAAACGGCCATATATTAAATTTTGTTTAACAAAATAAAGGTTCTAACAATAAACTGTGATGATTATGATAAAAAGATGAAGTAAACTATTTACAAGATTTTCGGTATATGATATTCTGTTCATGACACAAAATGAAAGAAATATGAAAGATACTCAGAAAGGCGTAAAGGTATGGGAAATTTAGGCTTTTTCTTCTTTTGTATTTAAATGATTTAATTATAAGGATTGTAATTGTGTCTAGTTAAGAAAGGGGTTCATAGTAATATGAATAAAATCTTTAAAGTTGTTTGGAGCAAAACTAAAGAGTGCTACGTAGTAGTTTCCGAAGTTGCAAAAAACAATGGTGGTAAGAAAAAAGCTCTTGCTAGCGTATTGGCTGGCTTGGCTATGGTAGCTGCTACAGCAGGTGCACCTGTACATGCGAACGTTAATACTGGGGGTAGTGCCGTTAATATCTCTCCTGATGCTTATAATGGTTCAAATACTACTGGAAGAAACTCTGTAGTAGTTGGTTAGCAAAATAGAACTGATAACCATGATGGTACTATTGCAATTGGTGCAGCAAATACTGCAACAGAAAATTCTGCAATGGCTCTAGGTAATGGTAATACAGCTTCTGGCGGTGCAGCAGTGGCTATGGGTGCTTATAACCAAGCAACAGGACGTGCTTCTGTCGCTATTGGTAACGTATCTATGGCATCTGCTGAAGATTCTATTGCAATTGGTAACCGTGCAAACTCTAATCCAGCTAACCAAGATAGAGGTAGCGGTCAATACTCTATTGCTGTGGGCCGTGAAAGCTGGGCAAAAGGTTCTGATAACATCAGTATCGGTCATAAGGCTGAAACAGATTCTTCTGGCGATAGCATTGCTATGGGTCGTGAATCTAAAGCAAACCAAGCTAATGCAATCGCTGTTGGTCCACAAGCTGATGCCAACGGTTGGGGTGGTATTGCCATGGGTCGTGAAGCAGCAGTAAGTGCTAATTTTGGGACTGCTATTGGCTATAAATCTAATGCAAAAGGTAGTGCTTCTATCGCTATTGGTAAACAAAATAATTCCAATCTTGGTGATACTATTACAATGGGTAATAGTAATACTGCTAATACAATGGGCGGTATCGCAATTGGTAAAAATAATATCGCTGACTCCTCTATTGGGGATCCTACTACTGCAAATAAAGAAAACTCTCAAATCGCTATTGGTTTAGACAACAAAGCAACAAGTCAAGATACTGTAGCTATCGGTCGTGAAGCTGAATCTACAAAAACTGGTGCTGTTTCTTTAGGTGCGCGTACAAAAGCGAAAGGTGACTATGCGGTAGCTATTGGTTCTGCTTCTCAAAATAAAACTGTAGAAGCAGCTGATTATGCGGTAGCTGTTGGTGCAATGTCAAAAGCTAATGGAGACCGTTCTGTTGCTATTGGTGGTGGCGCAGAAACAACTGCAGGTGCATCTCGTTCTGTAGCTCAGGGTTATAAATCTTCTGCATCTGTTGCCGATGGCGTAGCTCTTGGTTCTAACTCTAAAGCAACTGTAGATGCAGGTGTTAAAGGCTTCAACCCAGCTGAAACTCGTACTAATAAATATGCTGGTTTAGCTGGTACGGCACAAACATCCACATTGGCAGCTGTTTCCGTAGGTGACGGTGCTACTGCAACTCGTCAAATTACAGGTCTTGCTGCAGGTACTAATGATACTGATGCTGTTAACGTAGCTCAATTAAGAAGTGTTAACTTGAAATACGCTGGTGACACTGGCAATGGCGATGTATTGTTAGACGATGGTACATTGAAAATTAAAGGTGATGATCCTACATTTATTTCTACATCTGCTGATAAAAATGGTGTTACAGTAAAAGCTAAAATAGGTGCTGATATTACTACTAATGCTGATGGTAAAGCAGTTGCGCCTACTACAAACGGCATTGCTACAACTGACAATGTTACTCAAGCAATCAACAACTCTGGTTGGAAAGTAACTTCCGCTAACAATGGTGGTACTACAAACGGTACATCTATTGAAAAAGTAAGCCCTGGCGATACTGTTACTTTCAAAGCTGGTAAAAACATTGTATTAGACCAAGCTGGTAAACAATTCACATACTCTTTGAATAAAGATGTTGATTTGACTAACGGTGGTTCTTTAACAATTGGTGATACTAAAATTAACAACGATGGCATGACTATCACTGGTGGTCCATCTGTAACTAAAACTGGCATCAACGCTGGTAACAAAAAAATCACTAACGTAGCTGCTGGTACAGATGATACTGATGCAGTTAACGTAAAACAATTGAAATCCGCTAAGACAGAAGTTAAAGAAGGAACTGGTGTTACTGTTGTTAAGTCTCAAGGCACAGACGGTCATGATATCTATACTGTAAGTGCAACTGGTACTGCAGCTGCTGACCCTACTAAACTTAAAGCAGGTAAAAATACTACTGTAACAGGTGACGGTTCTACAGCTACCCCTTATAAAGTAAATGTGGAAGGAGACTTGGCTGATATCTCCTCCATCACAAACGGTAATGGTTCTGGTAAAATCTCCTTCGCTGGTGATCAAGTTGTAAAAGTTGAAGGCGACAACCCTATTTCCTTAGATGGTAAAGGTGGCTATGTAACTGGCTTACAAAATAAAGATTGGGATATTACTAACCCAACTGTTGTTTCCGGTCGTGCAGCAACTGAAGACCAATTGAAAAAAGTAAGCGATGGCTTCAACAACACAATTAAATTAGCAGGTAACACTGGTAACACAGATACTCAAAAATTCAATAAAACTGGTGGTTTGAGCTTCGGTGTAGTTGGTGCTAACAACGGTCAATACATCAAAACAACTGCTTCTGGTACAGATGTAGTAGCTGATTTGTCCGATGATGCAAAAGCTAAATTGAACCATACCTTTGAAGTAGCTCCTGGTTCTAGTAATGTAACAGTATCTAAAGATACAACTGATCCTAATAAAACAGTTTATAAAGTAGCTGTAGCTAATTCTTCTACACCTGGTGGTGCTTCCTCTACTGAAAGTGTAGTTAAAAAAGCTGACGCAGCTGGTGACACTAACATTGCTGACGTTACAGTAGCTGGTGGTAAAAATACTAATGATCCAGATGCTCAATACGAAGTTAATGTTTCCCGTAATGCTGTTAAAGATGCAGCTCGTGAAGCAGTAACAGTTAACAACGGTGGTACAACTACTGGTGGTAACTACACAGCTGATACAAATAACCCTATCACTGTTAACCCTGTGAAAGATGATGCAAACCATAACACTACATACGAAGTGAAATTCGATGGTGAAAAAGCAGCTAAACAAATTCCTTTGACATACAAAGCTAATGGTACTGGTGACCAAACAGTTAAATTGGACAAAGGTTTGAACTTCACTAACGGTTCTAACACAACAGCTTCTGTAGCAGCTGATGGCGTAGTTAAATACGACTTGAACAAAGACGTTGATTTGACTAACGGTGGCTCCTTAACAATTGGTGATACAGTAATGAACAATGGTGGTTTAACTATCACTGGTGGTCCATCTGTAACTAAAACTGGTATCGACGCTGGTAATAAGAAAATTACTAATCTAGCTCCTGCTACTGATGGTACTGATGCAGTTAACTACAATCAATTGAAAGCTGCTCGTACAGTTGTTACATCTTCTGACGGTTCTGTAACAGTAACACCTGGTACAAATGGTGATGCATTAACTTATGACTTGAAAGTTAATAATACTGGTGGTACTACTGCTTCCACTTGGAACATCAAATCCTCTGCAGATACAACTAATGGTGGTGCTACAGCAACTGGTCATGAAACGGCAGCTAAAACTATTGAAAACACTAAAACAGTAGAAATGATTGCTGGCAAAAACTTAACAGTTAAACAAACTAGCGATACTGATGGTGCTAAAGTTGAATACGCATTAGCAAAAGACCTTAAAGGTTTGGACAGTGTAACAACTAAAGAAGTCAAACTTGGTGATGATACAGACAATATCACTATCAAGAAGGATGGCGACCGCATTACATACACTACTGATGGTACTAATAATAAAACTGTAGCTACTCTCGAAGATGAAAAACACATCAAACCAGGTAGCTATGCTGTACAAAACGATGGTAGCGTAACAATGACTTACGTTGATGGCAATGGTAACCCAGTAGCTAACGATGAAGCTAAAATCACTGGTATTGCTAAACAAGATCTTTCCAACATCACTGATGCAGGTAAGAACGTAATCACTGGTCTTGGCACAATTGTTAAAGGCGGCGAAAACGTTAACGTAACTGAAGCATCTGATGCTACTACAGGCCAAAAAACTTACACTGTAAATGCTGTAACTCCAGCTGTTTACACTAAAGCTGATGGTACTAAAGTAGTTAAACGTCCAGATGGTACTTACACAACAAACATTGACGGTTCTGCTGGTAATGATGTTCCTGCAAGTGACGTTATCGTATCCTTCCAAGATGCAGCTGGTAACACAACTGGTGGCAATTCCATCGTAAACAACGTAGGTTCTGCTATCGATAAAACTGGTACAACTACTGGTGATACATTCTTAACTAAACTTGATGATGCAGCTACTGCAACTCCAAATGCAGCAGTAAATGTTAAAGACCTTAAATCTACATCCGATGCTATTATTGGTAAAGAGCTTCACATCGCTCCAACAGCAGTTAAAGCTGGTAGCACTGAAGCTAAAGGTGGCGTAGTAAGTGGCACTGAAAACGTATACAAATACGATGCAGCTACTAAGAAAGTTACATTGACTTACAATGATGGTAATGGTAAAGCTGTAACTGATACTAAAGCAGTTATCGACTTCTCCGACTTGAACATCCCAGCTGCTGGTAATAACTACAGCTTCAAAACAAATGCAACTGGTAACCTTGAAACTGGTACAACTGCAACTGAAACTGAAGTAGCAAGTGGCAAAACTGTAAACTTCGGTGCAGGTAAAAACTTGACTGTAACACAAAAAATCGGTGCTGATGGTAACCAAACATACACTTACGCATTGAACAAAGACTTAACTAACCTAGATAAAGTAGTTGTTAATGGTAAAGATGGTAAAGACGGTGAGGATGGTGTATCCATTACTGGTCCTACTGGCGCAGCTGGTACAGATGGTAACAATGGTAAAGTTGGTATCACTGGTAAAGATGGTAAAGATGCAGTATCTATCTCCGGTAAAGATGGTGTAGGTCACATTGGTTTGACTGGCCCTGCTGGTAGAGATGGTAAAAATGCAACTGCTGATATTACTGTTAAAGAAGGTAAAGCTGGTGTAGATGGTAAAGACGGTGTTGATGGTATCACTCGTATCTTCTACAACGATAAAGATGGCAACGAACATCAAGTAGCAACTCATGATGATGGTATGAAGTTTGCTGGTGACGACGGTCAAGATAACCAAGATACAAATGCACAAGTTATTAAGAAACATCTTAATAACGTTGTAGATATCGTTGGTGGTGCAGATAAAACTAAGTTGACTTCTACTGATAACATCGGTGTTAACAATGTTAATGGCAAATTGAAAGTTCAATTGGCTAAAAATGTTGACTTGGATGCTGATGGATCCTTGACTACTGGCGCTACAAAAGTTGATAACAACGGTGTTACAATCACTGCTCCTGCAGGTGGTACTACTACTGATGTTAAATTGACTAAAGATGGCTTAGATAATGGCGGTAACAAAATTGTTAACGTTAAAGCTGGTGAAAACGATACAGATGCAGTAAACGTTAAACAATTGAAAGACAAAGTTACAACTGTTGAATCTTCTGATAACACAATCTCCGTAACTGATAAAAATGATCCTACATCTGCAACTTATGATGCAGCTAAAGGTCACCAATATGACATCAAGATCAATAACCAAGGTGTTGTAAACAACGCTCAACTTCCAGTGGTATACACTAAACAAGATGGCACTAAAGTTTACAAACAACCAGATGGTACTTTCAACACAGCTAAAGATGGTTCTGGTACTGTTGTAAATGCTGGTGATGTAATCGCTTCCATGAATAGTGCAGGTGACTCTACTACAGCTCCTACTAAGTTGAACAACGTTGGTTCCTCCATCGCGGATAAAGCTGGTAATACATTCTTAGATAAGATTGATGCAGCTGCTGGTGACAACAATACTAAGAACGGTGCAGTTAATGTAACAGACCTTAAAAATACAGCTGATGCATTGATTGAAAAAGGCTTGAAATTCGATGCTAATACTGGTGGTGTAAAAACTAATAAACTTGGTTCCACTGTGAAAATCCAAGGTGAAGGTAATAAAGCTGATACTGAATACAGCGGTGAAAACGTTAAGACTATCATTGGTCAAGATACAGATGGTAACACAACTATCGACGTTAAACTTGATAAAAACCTTAAAGCTGACAGCGTAGTTGTTGGTAAAGATGGTAAAGACGGCGTTGATGGTAAGATCGGTGTTAACGGTAAAGACGGCGCATCTGTTGTACTCAACGGTAAAGATGGCTCTATCGGCTTGACTGGTCCTAAGGGTGCTGACGGTAAAGATGGCGCAAGTGCTAAGATTTCCGTTAAAGACGGCGTTCCTGGTGTTGATGGCCAACCTGGTGATAAATTGACTCGTATCGTATACCAAGACAAAGACGGTAACGAACATGAAGTAGCAACTCACGATGATGGTATGAAGTTCGCTGGTGACGACGGTCAAACTGATGCAACTAAAGTTATTAAGAAACATCTTAACAACGTAGTAGATATCGTTGGTGGTGCTGATAAAGCTAAATTGACTGATAACAACATTGGCGTAAACAACGACAATGGTAAATTGAAAGTTCAATTGTCTAAAGACATTGATCTTACTAAAGATGGTTCCGTAAAAATCGGCGATACTACAATTAACAAGGATGGTTTGACTATCAATGGTGGTCCATCTGTTAAGAAAGATGGCATCAATGCTGGCGATAAGAAAATCACAGGCGTTAAAGCTGGTGAAGCTGATACAGATGCAGTAAACGTTAAACAATTGAAAGATAAAGTTACAACTGTTGAATCTTCTGATGGCACTATCTCCGTAACTGATAAAAATGATCCTACATCTGCAACTTATGATGCAGCTAAAGGTCACCAATATGACATCAAGATCAATAGCCAAGGTGTTGTAAACAATGCTCAAATTCCAGTGGTATACACTAAACAAGATGGCACTAAAGTTTACAAACAACCAGATGGTACTTTCAACACAGCTAAAGATGGTTCTGGCGATGTTGTAAATGCTGGCGATATTATCGCTTCCATGAACAACCCTAACGCTTCTACTACAGATCCAATGAAATTGAACAACGTTGGTTCTTCCATCGCTGATAAAGCTGGTAATACATTCTTAGATAAGATTGATGCTGCTGCTGGCGACAACAATACTAAGAACGGTGCTGTAAACGTTACTGACCTTAAAAATACTGCTGATGCAATCGGCAACAAAGGTTTGAACTTCGGTGCTCAATCTGGTAATGACATCCACAAAAACTTGGGTGAAAAACTTGAAATCGTAGGCGAAGGCACTAAAGCTGATGACAACTACAGCGCATCCAACATCAAAACTATGACTAAAGATGGTAAAGTTGTAATCGGTCTTGATAAAGATCTTAACGGCTTGAACTCCATTAGCGTTCCTGGTAAAAATGGCGTTGATGGTAAAGATGGTGTATCCATCTCCGGTAAAGATGGTGCTAACGGTATCGACGGTAAAGTTTCCATCGGTAAAGATGGTAAAGACGCTGTATCCATCGCTGGTAAAGACGGCGTAGGTCACATTGGCTTGACTGGTCCTCAAGGTCCTGCTGGTGCAGATGGTACTGGTGTAGATATCTCTACAGATCACGGTTCCAAAACTCTTGTTAAACCAGAAGCTAACAATGGCGACAAATCTGAACGTATCGTATACGTACCAAAAGATAAAGATGGTAACCCATTGAAAGATACTGATGGCAACCCAATCAAACGTGAAGTAGCAACTATGGATGATGGTTTGAAATTCACAGGTAACAACACTGGCACTGAAAACAAACATGCGTTGAATACACTTGTTAAAGTTCAAGGTGAAGGTGTGACTGCGGCTCAATCCACTGCATTCCAATCCGCTGCTGGTAACATCAACGTAGTAGCTGATGGTAACGATACATTAACTGTTAAATTGAACAAAGACCTTAAAGGTATCAACTCCATCAAGAATAGCGACAATGGTCCTGCATTGAACTTCAACGCTGGTGACCTTTCCGTAACTGGTGGTAACCTCAACATGGGTGGTAACAAAATTACTAACCTTGGTAAAGGTACTAACGATACAGATGCGGTTAACTTGAAACAATTGAAAGATTCCCGTACAATCGTTAAATCTACTGATGGTTCCGTAGGTGTTCGTGAATCTGAAAGTGCTGATGGAGCTAAAGTATACGACTTGTCTACTGGTGCAAGCCCTCGTTTCGATGAGTTAACTGATGAAATCGGTCGTGTAGGTGCACAAGGCGCAGCTCTTGCAGCATTGAAACCTATCCAATACGATCCATTAGAACCAACTCAAATCATGGCTGGTTATGGTAACTACCGTGGTAACTCCGCTATTGCAATGGGCGTTGCTCATTACAAAAACGAGTCCACAATGATGCATGCAGGCTTAGCTTGGGCAGGTGGTTCCCGTCACATGATGGCAAACGCTGGTGTAACTTGGAAAGTTGGCAACCGTGATAGCGAAGCTGCTGTAGCAGATCGTTACCGCAAAGGCCCTATCAGCTCTGCTTATGCAATGCAACAAGAAATGGCTTCCGTTAAAGCACAAAACGCTGGATTAAAAACAGAAGTATCTGATTTGAAAGCTGAAAACGAACAAATGAAAGCTCAAATTGCTGCTATGATGGCAAAACTTGGTATGTAATCATTTGTGAGTGTAAGAACTGAATGAACAAAGGAAGGTATGCGCTACCTAGCGTAGCGCTTACCTCTCCCTATTGTTTATGAAAATAATGCTTTTAAATATGAACGTGAAACGCGTGAGAGATACTTTCACCATAATCTAACGATAGAAAAGAGGAATATAGAATGAAAAAATCTACATTACTTGCTTGTGCAGCGGCTCTTGTTATTTCTACAGGCGTTGTAGGTGCACAATCCGCTCCAACATATGACGATAATTTGATTTTACGTAATCCAGTATCTGCTCCAGCATTGGGCAATGTAGTATTGGTTCCTGTGGCTAGCCCACAAACAGTGTCTGCTGTTCATGACTATGTGAAAGCTTGGCAAAATGCGGAAATCAACATCGCAAAAGCTAAAGTAAAATACGAAAACCATGAACGTATGACTAAAGCTGAGAAAAAATGGTTACATTCCTATGACAAACACAACTATGCTGACTACTTCCGCACACATTCCATCGGTCGTGTACATGGTCAAGAAGTGTTCTTGAACTGGAATGGTGAAAACCGTAATAAAAACGAATACGAATATTTCGAAATGCCTAAATACAATAAAGAAGATGGCTTCACTAACAGCTATGGTTACAATGTATTGCGCGGCATGACAGATCGTATTAACGAAATCATCCAAAAACAAAAAGAAGTTGGCGGTCCTATGACTGACGACGAAGCACAAGCATTAGAAGATGCTATTTTGGATGTAATGGCTAAAGACCAAGAAAACGTTTCTAACGAAGAACTTCGTCACTACATGAACGAAACAATCTGGTTCGCAGCTAAACAAACAGTTAAAAATAAAGCTAGTGAAGAACCTACTGTTCAAGATGAACATACTGTAGATCTTCGTGAAGCGATCAATCGTCCAGCTAACCAAGAAACTAAAAAAGTAGACTTGCGCGCTGCGATTCAATAATAAGGTTTGTAAATTTAACTATAAATCATTAACACACTGAGAGCTCGGCATAAACGATATACAATGAATTAGGAAGATGATGTGTGACGCACAGTGTATATAATGAACAACTACATATGGCCCTCATACGGCGATTGTTTGAGGGCCTTGCTGTTCCCTGGACCCCGACTAGGGCATACAATCCTTATGCGAAACGACGCCATCCGAAAGGATGGCGTTGTTTTTTGCGTTTATCTATTGTTGTCCTTACTTAAGGCTCAATAGCTGTTCAAATATAAACAATTATAAAATAATAGACTACTTATATTAACTACCTTTTTCTATGCATTTATGAAGAAACGCTTTATTACTATGTTTTATCTTCATCTAATTTAGAAAGTTTATATATTTTAGATGAAGATAAACTTGTATAAGATATACAAATATAATGTAAATATAAACTGATATGATCTGTTTTATACCCTTATATATATAATGTATTATATTATATATAATACAATTATAAGAGAAACCCTTATTCTATGCCGATGTGGAGAAATTTTCACATATCTAGAAAGTTCGGTTTATCTTGTTTAGAAATATAAAATTTATTTTAATTATTTTAGGAATTTCTATTTACAATTAGTTTATAAATTGTTATCATATTAATATCTTAATGAATAGTATGTGAACGTGTGTCATAAACAATTCATGAAACAAAAAATGTATATAAGGCATTTAGTGTTTTCTTTATAAGAGAGAAAGGGGTTCATAGTTTCTATGAATAAGGTTTTTAAGGTCGTTTATAGCAAATCTAAAGGCTGCTACGTAGTAGTACCTGAAACTGCTAAAAATAATAACGGCAAGAAAAAAGTATTGGCTAGTGTATTAGCTGGCTTGGCTGTAGCTGGTGCTATGGGTGGTGTTGCTCCTCTAGAAGCACAAGCAGGTTATGATACTAGTGGTAGTCATGTAAATATTTGGGCTGATACTTATCCAAAAAGTAATGGTCAAAACTATAACGTTGGGCAAAACTCCATCGTTGTAGGTTACCAAAATACTACGGATGATGTAGCTGGTCATGATGGCAAAGTAGCTATTGGTGCAAAAAATACATCAACTAATAATGCGACTACTGCTGTAGGTAATAGAAATACGGCTACAGGTGGTGCGGCAACAGCTGTTGGTGCTGGTAATACTGCATCTGGCAATGGTTCTGTTGCTGTTGGTAATGTAAATAATGCTGATGCTAAGGCTGCTGTTGCTATTGGTACCTACAATAATGTTAATTACACCAAAGGCTCTTGGGAAACAACGCCTAAAAATGCAGGCGAATATTCTACTGTAGTAGGTAATTACTCTAGTGCCACTGGTACTAGCGCTTCTGCTATGGGTGTATATACTAATGCTACTGGTGCAGGTTCTTTTGCTGCTGGTTACAACAATAATGCAAAGGGCCAAAACTCAGTTGCCATTGGTTCTGAAAATACATCCCACGTGGCAGACACTGTAACTTTGGGTCAATTTAATAATGCTAAAACAATGGGTGGTATCTCCATCGGTAAAAATAACTTGACTGACTCCACAAATGGTGGCAGAAACTTTGCAGCGACTGCAGATGAAAACTCTCAAATCGCCATCGGTCGTGATAATGAAGCGACTCATTTAGATACAATTGCTATCGGTCGTGAAACTAAAGCATCCGGTTCTGGTGCTACTGTAATTGGTGCACGTGCAGAAGCTTCTGGTAACAATGCTATCGCTATCGGTCAAAGTGGTAAAGATTCTCCTAAAGTAATTGCTAAGGGTGTAAACTCTATTGCTATCGGTATGCAATCTCAAACTGAAGGTGAATCTGGTGTAGCTGTAGGTGCTGGTACTCGTGCAAATGGCCAATATGGTGTTGCCGTAGGTCATGTGGCTAAAGCTAATGTAACTAGAGGTACTGCTCTTGGTGATGTAGCAGAGGCTAATATTGCTGAAGGTGTAGCATTAGGTGCTTCTTCTGTTACAACTACAGATAAAGGTGTTGTAGGTTACAACCCATCCGATCCTCATGAACGTAAATATAGTCCTTTAACTGGTAATGTAAAAACAGCTACTACAGCTGCTGTATCTATCGGTAATGGTCAACAAATGACTCGTCAATTGACTGGTCTTGCTGCTGGTACTGCAGACACTGATGCTGTTAACGTAGCTCAATTGAAAAACGTTGGTGTTGCTGTAACTGGTAACACTGGTAAGAGTGACTTCTTAACTGATGGCGGTAAATTAAACGTGATCGGTACAGGTCGTGTATCTACTGTAGCGGCTCATGATGGTGCGAAAGACTCCAAAATCACTGTAGGCTTTGATGACAAAGGCATGGTGAAAGCTGGTAAAAACGTTACTGTTAACGAAGTAACTGTTGATGGTAGAACTACTTACACAATCAACGCTGCTGACACAGCTGCTAAATATGACTTCTTAACAAATGCTACAGCTAACGGTGGTAAACTTGACGGTGAAGCAACACCTACAAAAGTTCAAAGCGGTACTACAGTTAACTATGCAGCTGGTAAGAACTTAACAGTTAAACAAGATATTGAAACATCTCTTGGTCAACAAACATATACATATTCCTTGAATAAGGACCTTAAAGAAATTACATCCATCACTAACAATGGTGGTCCTACAATGAACTTTGGTTCTAACAACATCAGCATTACTGGTGGTAACTTGGATCTTGGTAATAACAACATCACTAACCTTAAATCTGGTGGCGATGTAATCAATAACGCTGCTAACATTGGTGACGTTACTCGTATCTCCAAAGCTAATGATTTACATATTGCACCTACAGCAGGCACTAACAACAATGTGGCTGAATACACTGTAGATGCTAACAAAAAGGTTACATTAACTTACCAAGATGGTAATGGTAAAACTGTTAACGGCCCTAAAGCAGTTATCGACTTGAGCGGTTTGAAAACTGGCGACATGAGCTCTTTCAACGTGAAATCTACTGCTACAGAAGGTAAAGTGGCACAAGGTTCTGCTGGCGTTCAAGAAATCCGTGACGGCAAAACTGTGGAAATGCAAGCCGGCAAAAACATGACCATTAAACAAACTAATAATAATGGTAATGCAGCTGTTGAATTTGCATTGAATAAAGACATCGATTTGACTCCAGATGGGTCTATCAAAATTGGTGACACTAACATCACTGACAATGGCTTGACTATTAACGGTGGTCCATCCATTACAAAAACTGGTATCAATGCTGGTGGTTTGAACATTACTAATGTGAAAGCTGGCGTAAACGACAACGATGCAGTTAACGTAAGCCAATTGAAACAAGTTCGTGCTGATGAACGTCACATCAAACCTGGTGAATACGCAGTTGATAACAACGGCAAAGTAACAATGACATACGTTGATGGTAACAACAAAGACGTTCCTAACGAAACTGCTGTTATCACAGGTATTGCTAAACAAGATCTTTCCAACATCAACAATGGTGGTAAGACTGTCATTAAAAACCTTGCTAAAGAAGCTATCGACATGGAAAACGGTAAGAACACAACTGCTTCTCACCGTGACGTAAATGGCGTTAAAACTTTCAAAGTAGACGTTGAAGGTGATTTAACAGACATTACATCCATCACTAACAAAGCTGGCGATGGCAAAATTGCATTTGGTGGTAACCAAACTGTAAACGTAGCAGGTGATCACAACATTGCTATTAATGCTAAAGCTGGTGACATCACTGGTTTAACTAACGTAACTTTAGATGCTCCTGACTTCGCTAAAAAAGGTCGTGCTGCAACTGAAGAACAATTGAACATTGTTAATAACAAGTTCAATAACACAGTTGGTTTGACTGGTAACACAGGTGCTACTGAATTACAAAAATTGAACAAACAAGGCGGCTTGAGCTTCGGCGTTGTAGGTGCTAACAATGGTGAGTACATCAAAACAACTGCTTCTGGTTCCAATGTAGTAGCTGACTTGTCCGACAGCGCTAAAAACAAATTGAACAGCACTGTTGAAGTTCAAGGTAAAAACGCTGCTAAAGTAACAAGTACAGTAGTTAACAATGCAGATGGTAGCACAAAAACTATCTACACTGTAGATGTAAACAACGTAAAACCTACGGCAGCTTCTACTGAAAAAGTACAAGCTAAAGCAGACGTAGCTGGTTCTAGCGATAAAAACATTGCTAAAGTTTCCCCTAAAGCTGGTGAAAACTTCGGTGATGCTGGTGCAACTTACGAAGTAAACGTATCCCGTAACGACGTTAAAGATGCAGCTCGTGAAGCAGTTACTGTAAATACTACAAACACAACTAACAACCCTATTACTGTTACACCTGTACAAGATGAAGCAAATCATAACACTACATACCAAGTAACATTCGATGGCAACAAAGCTGCTAAACAAATTCCTTTGACTTACAAAGCGAATGGCCAAAATGCTCAAACAGTTACATTGGATAAAGGTTTGAACTTCACAAACGGTAAAAATACAACAGCCTCTGTAGATGCTGAAGGCGTTGTTAAATACGATGTGAATAAAGATTTAGTTAATATCAATTCCATTTCCAATACTACAAATGGTCCAAAAATGGAATTTGGTCCTAACTCCATTAACATCACAAATGGCCCTATCAACATGGGTGACCAAAACATCACTAACCTTAAATCTGGTGGCGATGTAGTGAATAACGCTGCTAACATCGGCGACGTAACTCGTATTTCTAAAGCTAACGACTTGCACATTGCTCCAACATCTTCTAACCGTCAAGGTGAAACTACTACATCTTACGCTTATGATGCAGCAAGCAAATCTGTTACATTGAAATATAACGATGGTAACGGTGCTAACCAATCTGGTACAGTGGCGAAAATCGACTTGTCCGGTTTGGCTGATCAAATCAAAGACGGTTATTCCTTCTCCACTGACGCTAAAGGTAATGTAGTTGGTAACCATGCTGTTACACCTGTAGCAAATGGTAAAACTGTTTCTTATGCAGCAGGTAAAAACTTAACTGTTGCTCAAAATATTGATAATGCAACTGGTGAACATACTTACACATATGCATTGTCCAATGATGTTGATTTAACACCAAATGGTTCCTTGAAAATTGGTGACACAATTCTCAACAATGGTGGTTTAACAATTACAGGCGGCCCATCCGTTACTAAGACTGGCATCAACGCTGGTAACTTGAACATTACTAATGTGAAAGCAGGCGTAAATGATACTGATGCAGTTAACGTTAAACAGTTGAAAGACTCCCGTACAGTAGTTACATCTAACGATAAATCCGTAACAGTTAATAAAACTGAAAACGGTAACCAAGTTACTTATGACTTGCATGTAGCTCCAGGCGCTGCACAATCCGTATGGAATGTGAAATCCACTGGTAATACAACTGCTGACTCCGAAGCAGCTGCAAAAACTATCACTGACGGTAAAACAGTTGAAATGGCAGCAGGTAAAAACTTGACTGTTAAACAAACTAGCAACGAAGACGGAGCTAAAGTTGAATTCGGTTTAGCTGGTGACTTGACTAACATCAAGACTATTAAAAACGAAGGTCCTGCTACTTTCACAATCGGCGGCAACGAATTCAAATTCGATGGCGGCAATGTGAACATGGGCGATAATAACATCACTAACCTTAAATCTGGTGGCGATGTGATCAATAACGCAGCTAACATTGGCGACGTTAAACGTATCTCCAAAGCTAACGACATTCATATCAAAGACAAAACATACACAGTGAACGCTGATAAAACAGTTACATTGGAATATGTTGATGGCAATGATAATGCAGTGAACAAAACAGCTAAGATCGACTTGAGCAACTTGCCAACAGGCGATAAAGCTGCTGTTGAAAGCGTTGTTAAAAAATCTGCTGCTGCAGGCGACACTAACATCGCTGACATCACTGTAGCTGACGGTAAACAAACTGGTGATGCGAATGCTAAATACGAAGTAAATGTTTCCCGTAATGCTGTTAAAGATGCAGCTCGTGAAGCAGTTACTGTAAATACTACGAACACTACTAACAACCCTATCACTGTTACACCTGTTCAAGATGAAACAAACCATAACACAACTTATACAGTAACATTTGATGGCGATAAAGCTGCTAAACAAATTCCTTTGACATACAAAGCGAATGGCTCTAACGACCAAAAAGTTACATTGGATAAAGGTTTGAACTTCACTAATGGTTCCAACACAACAGCTTCCGTAGCTGCTGATGGCGTAGTTAAATACGATCTTAACAACAACGTAAACTTGACTCCATCTGGTTCCTTAACTATTGGTGATACTGTTGTTAATAACGGTGGCTTAACTATTTCCGGTGGCCCATCTGTTCTTAAAACTGGTATCAACGCTGGTAACTTGAACATTACTAATGTGAAAGCTGGCGTAAACGATACTGATGCAGTTAACGTTAAACAGTTGAAAGATTCTCGTACAGTAGTAACTTCCAACGATAAATCCGTAACAGTTAACAAAACTGAAAACGGTAACCAAGTTACTTACGACTTGCATGTAGCTCCAGGTGCTGCACAATCCACATGGAATGTGAAATCCTCTGGTAATACAACTGCCGATTCCGAAACTACCGCAAAAACTATCTCCGATGGTAAAACAGTTGAAATGGCAGCAGGTAAAAACTTGACTGTTAAACAAACTAGCAACAACGACGGCGCTAAAGTTGAATACGCATTGTCCGACGACATCAAAGTTGGTAACGACGGTAAAGATGGCAAAGACGGCGTTGACGGCAAAATCGGCGTAAACGGTAAAGACGGCTCTGCTGTTGTAATCAACGGTAAAGACGGCTCCATCGGCCTCAATGGTAAAGATGGTAAAGACGGTCTTACTATCCGTGGCGCTAATGGTCAAGACGGCGTAAATGGTACAAACGGTACTAACGGTATCACTCGTATCGTATACGAAGACAAAAACAACAACAAACACGAAGTGGCTACTACTGATGACGGTTTGAAATTCACTGGTAATAACACTGATGTTGTAAACAAAAACAAATTGAACAGCCTTGTTAAAGTTCAAGGTGAAGGCGTAGATAAAACAACTTCTGCATCCTTCAAGAGCGCTTCTGGTAACATCAACGTAAAAGCTGATGGTACTGATACTCTCGAAGTTCAATTGAACAAAGATTTGAAAAACATCACCTCCATTAAGAACGATGGTCCTGCAACTATGACAATTGGCGGCAACGAATTCAAATTCAATGGCGGCAACGTGAACATGGGTGGCAACAACATCACTAACCTTAAATCTGGCGGCGATGTAATCGATAACGCAGCTAACATTGGCGACGTAACTCGTATTTCCAAAGCTAACGACTTACACATTGCACCAACTAAATCTGATCGTGCAGGTGAAGCTACTACATCTTACTCCTATAATGTGGCAGACAAATCCGTTACATTGAAATACAATGATGGCAATGGTGCTAACCAAGCTAATACAATCGCGAAAATCGACTTATCTGGTTTGGCTGATCAAATTAAAGACGGCTACTCCTTCTCCACAGATGCGAAAGGTAATGTAGTTGGTAACCACGCTGTAACAGCAGTAGGCAACGGTAAAACTGTATCCTACGCAGCAGGCGATAATTTGACAATTACTCAAAAAATCGATAATACAACTGGTGAACAAACTTATACATATGCATTGTCTAATGACATCAAAGTTGGTAACGACGGTAAAGATGGTAAAGACGGTGTTGATGGTAAGATCGGCGTAAACGGTAAAGATGGTTCTGCTGTTGTAATCAATGGTAAAGATGGTTCCATCGGCCTCAATGGTAAAGACGGTAAAGATGGTCTTACTATGAAAGCTAAAGATGGTCAACCTGGTGTAAACGGTAAAGATGGTATCACTCGTATCGTATACGAAGATAACAGCAAGAATACACACGAAGTAGCTACATTGGATGATGGCATGAAATATGCTGGCGACGATGCACAAGGTGCTGATAAATCCAAAGTTATCGCTAAGAAATTGAACGAAACTATGGATGTTGTTGGTGGTGCAGATAAGTCTAAATTGACTGACAACAACATCGGCGTAAACAACGTAGATGGCAAATTGAAAGTTCAATTGTCCAAAGAAGTTAACTTGACTCCATCTGGTTCCTTAACTATTGGTGATACTGTTGTTAATAACGGTGGCTTAACTATCTCTGGTGGCCCATCGGTTCTTAAAACTGGTATTAATGCTGGTAACTTGAATATCACTAACGTGAAAGCTGGCGTAAATGACACTGACGCAGTTAACGTAAAACAATTGAAATCCGCTAAGACAGAAGTTAAAGCTGGTGACAACGTAACAGTTGATAAAACAATTGGTGCTGATGGTCAAAACATTTACACAGTAAATGCAAAAGCAACTAACCTTGGCGATGCTGAACTTAACTACACAGCTAACGGCGGTGCTAAACAAAAAGTTAAATTGTCTGAAGGCTTGAACTTCGTTGACGGTAACTACACTAAAGCTTCCGTTGATGCAAATGGTGTTGTTAAATACGACGTAACACTTGGTAAAGTGAGAGACGGCGTTGACGGCAAACCAGGCGTAGATGGTGAAAATGGTATTGCAACAGTTAAAACTTTAGTAGATACAATCAACAACTCTGGTTGGAAAGGTGACGTTACTGGTAACACAGTAGGCGATCACAGTGCAACAATCGTAAAACCTGGCACAACTGTAAACTTCGGTGCAGGTAAAAACTTAACTGTTGAACAAATCGTTGATAAAGTAACTGGCAACCATACTTACAACTATGCATTGTCCGACGATATCAAAGTTGGTAATGATGGTAAAGACGGTAAACCAGGTGTTGACGGTAAGATCGGTGTAAACGGTAAAGACGGTTCTGCTGTTGTAATCAACGGTAAAGACGGCTCTATCGGCTTGAATGGTAAAGACGGTAAAGATGGTCTTACTTTCAAAGGTGCTAATGGTCAAGACGGCGTAGACGGTAAAAACGGTACTAATGGTATGACTCGTATCGTTTACGAAGATAGCAACAAGAACAAACACGAAGTTGCTACTACTGATGACGGCTTGAAATTCACTGGTAACAACGAAAGCGTTGTAAACAAAAACAAACTTAACTCCACAGTTAAAGTTAAAGGTGAAGGCGTTACTGAAGAGCAAGAAAAAACATTTGAATCTGCTGCAGGTAACATCGCTGTAACTGCTGATGGTAACGATACTTTGAACATTCGCTTGAATAAAAATATCAAAGGCATCGACTCCATCCAAACTAAGGAAATCCACTTAGGTACACCTGATAACTACACAACAATTAAGAAAGATGGAGACCGCATTAAATACGGCGATAAAACATTCGCTAACACTGACGATATCTGGACAATCCAAGCTAATGGCACAGATGTTCCAGCTAACGGCGGTAAAGTAAATGTTAAAGGTGCTGACGGTATCACAGTATCCAAATCTGCTAATGGCGAAATGACAATTAGCGGTGCTGGCCTTGGTACAATGAACAGCTTCAACGTTAAATCTTCTGGTAATACTACTGCTGATTCTGAAACAACAGCTAAGAGAATTACTGATGGTAAAACTGTTGAATTCTCCGGCGGTAAAAACCTCACTGTTAAACAAACTAGCGACGAAAACGGTGCTAAAGTAGAATATGCATTGAGCAACAATGTAGATCTTACTAATAAAGGTTCCGTAACAATTGGCGATACTAAGATCACTGATGGTGGCTTGGTAATCAACAATGGCCCATCCGTAACTAAAGATGGCATCAATGCTGGTAATAAACAAATTACTAACGTTGATGACGGTGTAAACGATACTGATGCGGTTAACGTACGTCAATTGAAAGCAGCTAAAACTAACCTTGTTGACGGTCAAAACACTAAAGTGACTGGCGACGGTTCTAAAGCTAACCCTTACAAAGTTAATGTTGAAGGCGATTTGAACAAAATCACTTCCATCACTAACAACGAAGGGGACGGTAAATTAGAATTCAAAGGTGACCAAGTAGTTAACGTAGCTGGCGACAACACAATCAAGCTTGATGGTAAAACTGGTGACATCACTGGCTTAACTAACAAAACTCTTGATTCCGCTGACTTCGCAACTAAAGGTCGTGCAGCAACTGAAGAACAATTGAAACTTGTTCAACAAGAAGCAGCTAAAAAATCTACTGAAAAAGTACAAGCTAAAGCTGATGCTAATAACATCGCTAAAGTAGCTCCTAAAGCTGGCGATACATTCGGTGCAGCTGGTGCAACATACGAAGTATCTGTAGATAAAAATGACGTTAAAGATGCAGCTCGTGAAGCAGTTACTGTAACAGGTGACAACAAAGCAATCACTGTAGATGTTCAACCAAATGCTACTAACCATACAACTAACTACCAAGTTAACTTCAATGGTAACGAAGCAGCTAAACAAATTCCATTGACTTACAAAGAAAATGGTGGCAATGCTAGAACAGTAATGTTATCTGAAGGTTTAGACTTCTCCAACGGCGTAAATACTACTGCTCACACTGATGCGAACGGTAAAGTATCCTTCGACGTGAAAGGTGACCTCACTAACATCACTTCCATTTCCAATAACTCCAATGGTCCTAAAGTATCCTTCGGTGGCGATACTGTAAATATCACTGGTGGCAACCTCAACATGGGTGGTAACAAAATCACTAATGTTCAAAAAGGCACTAATGATACTGATGCAGTAAACGTTAAACAGTTGAAAGATTCCCGTACTACATTGACATCTGATGACCAATCCGTAGTATTGAAGAAAACTGAATCTGCTGATGGCGGCTTAAACTATGACCTTTCCGTAAAAGGCGCAGTTGACCCTCGCGTTGATCAATTGAACGAAGAAATCGGTCGTGTAGGTGCACAAGGTGCAGCATTGTCCGCATTGAAACCTATGCAATACGATCCATTGGAACCAACTCAAATCATGGCTGGTTACGGTAACTACCGTGGTAACTCCGCGATTGCAGTGGGCGTAGCTCATTACAAAAACGAGTCCACAATGTTCCATGGCGGCTTGTCCTGGGCTGGCGGTTCTAGCCACATGATGGCAAACGCTGGTGTAACTTGGAAAGTTGGTAACAGAGATGCTGAAGCAGCTGTAGCAGACCGCTACCGCAAAGGCCCTATCAGCTCTGCATACGCAGTACAAACTGAAATGGCAGCAATGAAAGCTCAAAACGCCGGATTAAAAGGTGAAGTATCTGACTTGAAATATGAAAACGAACAAATTAAAGCTCAAAACGCTGGTCTACAAAGTGAAGTAGAAGTATTGAAAGCTCAAATGGCTGCAATGATGGCGAAAATGGGTATGTAATATGTCTCTTGTGATGGTGAAAGCCCCTTCTAGGGGCGCCCATCCTAAGGCGTGTTCGAGTAATTAGGTCACATGACCTGGTTATACTTTCAGAAAAACTAGAAATCCTAGTTATCAAAAGGATACAACTGGTACGGGTTCCTTCGGGAACCCTGAACCAGCACATTAATTCGACTATGAAAAGAGGAATAGATATGAAAAAATCTACAATGCTTGCTTTCACAGCGGCACTTTTAATGAGCGCAGCATCCATCACTGGTCACGCAGCAAGCGCACCAACATATGATGATAACTTGATCTTGCCAAACCCTGCATCCGCACCTGGTTTGAGCAATGTTGTATTGGTACCTGTGGCTAGCCCACAAGTAGTACAATCTCTTCATGATTATGTGAAAGCATGGGAAAATGCTGAACAAAAAATCGCGTTAGCAAAAGCTAAACGCGACAATCATGAACAATTGACTAAAGCTGATAAAAAATGGTTGCATTCCAAAGATAAACATAACTATGCTGATTACTTCCGTACGCACTCCCTTGGTCGCGTACATGGCTTTGAAACAGCTTTAAATTGGAACGGTGAAAACCGAAACAAAAACGAATACGAATACTTTGAAACGCCTAAATACAATGAAAAAGATGGCTTCGTAAATAGCTATGGTTACAACGTATTGCGTGGCATGGTAGATCGTGTTAACGAAGTTGTACAAAAGCAAAAACAAGTAGGCGGTCCTATGACTGACGACGAAGCACAAGCATTAGAAGATGCAATCTTGGATATCCTTGCGCAAGAGCAAGAACATGTATCTAACGAAGAACTTCGTCATTACATGAACGAAACAATCTGGTTCGCATCTAAAGAAACAGTTAAAAACAAAGCAAGCGAAGAACCAACTGCTGCTGATGAGCACGTAGTAGACCTTCGCAAAGCTATCAACGAACCAATGGGTAGCAATGACTACAACAAAGTTGATTTGCGCAGTGCGATTCAACAATAAATGATATCTATAGTAATGTAGATATTGTAGCCTTTTCTTCTCTCGTTAAAAGGCTTAGTTGATCTCTAATACATACTGATGATATATGATGTATCCCTTACATACACATATATCTAAAATGACACATTGGCCCTTATATTGAGTTTATGAGGGCCCCTATACCCTGGACCCCCGACTAGGGAACACAAATCCTTATTAAACAACGCCATCCGGTTGGATGGCGTTGTTTTTATATATATATACTATATAACGACAGAATTATGCTGATGATACATGTAGCTTAAGAGGTGATTAATAAAAGAGTCTGAATGGGAATTACTACCTATAAAGAATAACGATATAAATGAATTGGTAATAGCGTATATAGTAAGCCAATTTAAGTTGATTATTGATATTATTAATAAGTACTATATATAGTATGGAAAATACAAGAATCTACCATATAAAGAGAGGTAGAAAAAAGTTTGCAAAATTTTAAAATTAGGGGTTGCGTACCTCAGTTCTTTGTACTATAATAGCTATACAGTCGTTCGAAGCGACTGTTTATTAGTTAGCAAACACTAGATAAAATCTATGTTTGTTGATAATCGTTTTAGAATAAAAATGTAATTCCTGGTTGAAACAGAAATTACAAAATTCTAAAAAAGATTATAAAAAGATGTTGACATGAAAGTGACAACATGTTATTATAATCTAGTCGCTAGTTGATGAAACACTTCGAAAGAAAGTGCTTCGAAGCTAGATAAAATCTGGTTTAACTGGTACAGATCTTTGAAAACTGAACAATGATAGGTAATCAATCAATACGATTGAACATATGCCAGAGTGCGGGTTTTGACAAAGTCAAAACCAACCATAATTCAAAGTTACTTAAATGTAACGACAACAAATAATGAGCTATTCAAATAGCTTCAAGATATCTTGGAGAGTTTGATCCTGGCTCAGGACGAACGCTGGCGGCGTGCTTAACACATGCAAGTCGAACGAAGAGCGATGGAAGCTTGCTTCTATCAATCTTAGTGGCGAACGGGTGAGTAACGCGTAATCAACCTGCCCTTCAGAGGGGGACAACAGTTGGAAACGACTGCTAATACCGCATACGATCCAATCTCGGCATCGAGGATGGATGAAAGGTGGCCTCTATTTATAAGCTATCACTGAAGGAGGGGATTGCGTCTGATTAGCTAGTTGGAGGGGTAACGGCCCACCAAGGCGATGATCAGTAGCCGGTCTGAGAGGATGAACGGCCACATTGGGACTGAGACACGGCCCAGACTCCTACGGGAGGCAGCAGTGGGGAATCTTCCGCAATGGACGAAAGTCTGACGGAGCAACGCCGCGTGAGTGATGACGGCCTTCGGGTTGTAAAGCTCTGTTAATCGGGACGAAAGGCCTTCTTGCGAATAGTTAGAAGGATTGACGGTACCGGAATAGAAAGCCACGGCTAACTACGTGCCAGCAGCCGCGGTAATACGTAGGTGGCAAGCGTTGTCCGGAATTATTGGGCGTAAAGCGCGCGCAGGCGGATTGGTCAGTCTGTCTTAAAAGTTCGGGGCTTAACCCCGTGATGGGATGGAAACTGCCAATCTAGAGTATCGGAGAGGAAAGTGGAATTCCTAGTGTAGCGGTGAAATGCGTAGATATTAGGAAGAACACCAGTGGCGAAGGCGACTTTCTGGACGAAAACTGACGCTGAGGCGCGAAAGCCAGGGGAGCGAACGGGATTAGATACCCCGGTAGTCCTGGCCGTAAACGATGGGTACTAGGTGTAGGAGGTATCGACCCCTTCTGTGCCGGAGTTAACGCAATAAGTACCCCGCCTGGGGAGTACGACCGCAAGGTTGAAACTCAAAGGAATTGACGGGGGCCCGCACAAGCGGTGGAGTATGTGGTTTAATTCGACGCAACGCGAAGAACCTTACCAGGTCTTGACATTGATGGACAGAACTAGAGATAGTTCCTCTTCTTCGGAAGCCAGAAAACAGGTGGTGCACGGTTGTCGTCAGCTCGTGTCGTGAGATGTTGGGTTAAGTCCCGCAACGAGCGCAACCCCTATCTTATGTTGCCAGCACTTTGGGTGGGAACTCATGAGAGACTGCCGCAGACAATGCGGAGGAAGGCGGGGATGACGTCAAATCATCATGCCCCTTATGACCTGGGCTACACACGTACTACAATGGGAGTTAATAGACGGAAGCAATACCGCGAGGTGGAGCAAACCCGAGAAACACTCTCTCAGTTCGGATCGTAGGCTGCAACTCGCCTACGTGAAGTCGGAATCGCTAGTAATCGCAGGTCAGCATACTGCGGTGAATACGTTCCCGGGCCTTGTACACACCGCCCGTCACACCACGAAAGTCGGAAGTGCCCAAAGCCGGTGGGGTAACCTTCGGGAGCCAGCCGTCTAAGGTAAAGTCGATGATTGGGGTGAAGTCGTAACAAGGTAGCCGTATCGGAAGGTGCGGCTGGATCACCTCCTTTCTAGGGAGACATACACCGAGCCAAGAGCTTGGATGTCACTTAGGTCGACACTTTGGCCTGTAAGTAGACGTAGCATATGCGCTAGCTGTACTTACAAACCTAACATTGTTCGGTTTTGAGAGATCTGTAAAGACTCTCAAACAACTCCATACAGGAGTTTTGTTCTTTGAAAACTGCATAGAAGAATTAATATATATTTGTAAGGTCATCTCTTAGAATTTCTAAGTAGGTTGACCCGAGCACATAGGAAATAATTCTCTGACTTAATGGTGACGTACATGAAAATGTACGGCTACAAAAACGACAATGTATCTAATGCATGTCAATGAAATCTTAAGTAAAGATTTTAAGGGCGTACGGTGGATGCCTTGGCGATATCAGCCGAAGAAGGACGCGGTAAGCTGCGATAAGCTACGGAGAGGTGCAAGCAACCTTTGACCCGTAGATTTCCGAATGGGGGAACCCGGCAGTGGTTATGCACTGTCACCCATAGCTTAGACTATGAGGAGGGCACCCGGGGAACTGAAACATCTAATTACCCGGAGGAAAAGTAATCAAACGAGATTTTCTTAGTAGCGGCGAGCGAACGGGAAAGAGGCCAAACCGGAGCGGGCAACCGCACCGGGGTTGAGGACAGTCATCAAGTGTAAATGAGGTAGAAGAATCGAGTTGGAAAGCTCAGCCGCAGAAGGTGAAAGCCCTGTAATCGAAACCTTGCATACATGGGACTGTATCCAGAGTACCACGAGACACGTGAAACCTTGTGGGAAGCAGGGGGGACCACCCTCCAAGCCAAAATACTGATATCGACCGATAGCGCATAGTACCGTGAGGGAAAGGTGAAAAGAACCCCTGGCGGGGAGTGAAAGAGAACCTGAAACCGTATGTCTACAAACAGTCGAAGTCTGTATATATATCAGGACGACGGCGTGCCTATTGAAGAATGAACCGACGAGTTACTGTTGCTAGCGAGGTTAAGTGGAAAACATGGAGCCGCAGCGAAAGCGAGTCTGAACAGGGCGTTCAGTTAGTAATAGTAGACCCGAAACCGTAGTGATCTATCCATGGCCAGGTTGAAGCACAGGTAAAATTGTGTGGAGGACCGAACTCGTGAGCGTTGAAAAGCTTTGGGATGAGTTGTGGATAGGGGTGAAATGCCAATCGAACACGGAGATAGCTGGTTCTCCCCGAAATAGCTTTAGGGCTAGCCTCGAGGTTGAGAGTATAGGCGGTAGAGCACTGATCGGGCTAGGGGCCATACCGGTTACCGAACCTAGTCAAACTACGAATGGCTATACTTATACTCGGGAGTCAGACAGTGAATGATAAGGTCCATTGTCAAGAGGGAAACAGCCCAGAACACCGACTAAGGTCCCAAATGTTACACTAAGTGGCGAAGGATGTGGAATTTCCAAAACAACCAGGATGTTGGCTTAGAAGCAGCCACCATTTAAAGAGTGCGTAATAGCTCACTGGTCGAGAGACTCTGCGCCGAAAATGTCCGGGGCTAAAGTGTAAAACCGAAGTCGTGTCATATGCAGCAATGTATATGGGTAGGGGAGCGTTCTCATCGGGTTGAAGCAGTACCGTAAGGAGTTGTGGACTGATGAGAAGTGAGAATGTCGGTATGAGTAGCGAAAAGAATGGTGAGAATCCATTCCACCGAAAGCCTAAGGGTTCCTGAGCAACGATCGTCGTCTCAGGGTAAGTCGGGACCTAAGCCGAGGCGGAAAAGCGTAGGCGATGGACAACAGGTTGAAATTCCTGTACCGGTGTGAATCGTTTGATCGATGGAGTGACACAGTAAGGTAGGTCAGCACGCGATTGGAAGTGCGTGTTTAAGCATGTAGGTTGAGCTATAGGCAAATCCGTAGCTCTAAAAGCTGAGATGTGATGACGAGTTACTAGCGATAGTAACGAAGTGATTGATCCTACACTGTCGAGAAAAGCTTCTAGGTAGAGACACATCGCCCGTACCAAAACCGACACAGGTAGGCGGGGAGAGAATCCTAAGGTGCGCGGGAAAACCCTCGTTAAGGAACTCGGCAAAATGCCTCCGTAACTTCGGGAAAAGGAGGACTCATGTAGTGTGAAGAGCAGCAACGCTTGGAGCATGAATGAGTGGCACAAGAGAGGCGCAAGCGACTGTTTACCACAAACACAGGTGCCTGCTAAAGCGAAAGCTGATGTATAGGTGCTGACACCTGCCCGGTGCTGGAAGGTTAAGAGGAGGGGTTAGACTTCGGTCGAAGCTCTGAATTGAAGCCCCAGTAAACGGCGGCCGTAACTATAACGGTCCTAAGGTAGCGAAATTCCTTGTCGGGTAAGTTCCGACCCGCACGAAAGGTGTAACGACTTGCGCACTGTCTCAACGAGGGACCCGGTGAAATTGAAGTACCTGTGAAGATGCAGGTTACCCGCGACTGGACAGAAAGACCCCATGGAGCTTTACTGCAACCTAAGATTGAACTTAGTTAATGAATGTACAGGATAGGTGGGAGACTTAGAATCTAGGACGCCAGTTTTAGAGGAGTCGTTGTTGGGATACCACCCTTTCATTAATTGATTTCTAACGGGCCGAGTAACGACCGGCCGGACAGTCTTAGGCGGGCAGTTTGACTGGGGCGGTCGCCTCCTAAAGAGTAACGGAGGCGCCCAAAGGTTCCCTCAGAGCGGACGGAAATCGCTCGAAGAGTGTAAAGGCAGAAGGGAGCTTGACTGCGAGACGGACAGGTCGAGCAGGGACGAAAGTCGGGCTTAGTGATCCGGTGGTGCCGAGTGGAAGGGCCATCGCTCAACGGATAAAAGCTACCCTGGGGATAACAGGCTAATCTCTCCCAAGAGTCCATATCGACGGGGAGGTTTGGCACCTCGATGTCGGCTCATCACATCCTGGGGCTGAAGTAGGTCCCAAGGGTTCGGCTGTTCGCCGATTAAAGTGGTACGTGAGCTGGGTTCAGAACGTCGTGAGACAGTTCGGTCCCTATCCATCGCGGGCGCAAGAAACTTGAAGGGGGCTGCTCCTAGTACGAGAGGACCGGAGTGGACGAACCGCTGGTGTACCAATTATCCTGCCAAGGGTACAGTTGGGTAGCTACGTTCGGGACGGATAAACGCTGAAAGCATCTAAGCGTGAAACCAGCCTTGAGATGAGGTTTCTCATAGCATAAGCTAGTAAGATCCCATGTAGACGACATGGTTGATAGGCCAGGTGTGGAAGAGCCGTGAGGTTTGGAGCTGACTGGTACTAATAGATCGAGGGCTTTACTTAAATAAACATTAAGCGGAAATGTGCAACAAATATATATAACTTCTATGTGGTTTTCAGAGTACAAACTCTGACAGATTCAGTGGCGATGGCTATGAGGATCCACCTGTTCCCATCTCGAACACAGTAGTTAAGCTCATAAACGCCGAAAGTACTTGGCTGGAGACGGCCTGGGAGGATAGGAAGCCGCTGATTAACGAAAAGAAAAAGGTCTACCTAAAGGTAGGCCTTTTTCTTTTTGCTAGTCTTCGACTAGCTAACCCTGCTAGAGACGCCTCCAGCCAAGGTTGTAGAGGTTGTATCTATGTACGTGTCCGTATAGGACGGCATTGGGAAAAGCAGGGCAGTAGAAGATGGAGGAGTGAAACGACGACAGATTCACTGCATCGCTTTCTTCCGAACGTAAGATTTACCAAGCTGCGAAGCAGGGAAGGGAAATCCACAGTGAGGATTGATAGGAAGTCGCGGCTAGTGGTAGTCAAAATCTTACAAAACGGTAACGAGGCACAACGTGCCAATGTTACCAAACCGTAAAGCCGTTGAGTAAGTCCAAATATATGTAAATTAATGATTTTATGTAGATATACTGAGCCAATGAATCGTAAACTATTTGAGTTACTTTAAATTATGTAACCTATTTTAAATCAGAACCACCCGTAAAACGGGTGGTTTGCTCACGGGCTATAAGCCCGTAGTACTAGGCCAGCGTCTAAAGGCGCTGGCTTTCACTGCGTTCAAGCCGCATAGCCATTGACTCGTAACGGTCCCCTTAAAGGGGATATGTATTACTTGCTACCCTTAAAAGGGTCCTCATATTCTTTTACACTAAGTTTATCTTTCATTTGGTCATGTAACTCTTGCTCACGTATATATTTTTTTACGGTAGCTTCATTTAATCCTACCGTACTTACATAATATCCCTCGGACCAAAAGTGTCTATTTCCAAATTTATACTTTAAGTTTGCGTGTTTATCGAACATCATTAGCGCACTTTTACCCTTTAGATATCCCATAAAAGATGAAACTGATATTTTAGGTGGAATTAACACTAGCATATGCACATGATCTGCCATAAGCTCCCCCTCTATAATCTTGACGCCCTTATATTCACATAAACGTCTCAGTATTTCACGTAAGCTATTTCTGTATTGATTATATATAACTTTACGTCTATACTTAGGTGTAAATACTATGTGGTATTTGCATAACCATTTTGTGTGCGCAAGGCTCTGTGTCTTTGTTGCCATATAAAATCACCTTTCTTTTGTATATAATGCGGCTTGAACACCTACATTATACTTAAGCAAGGTGATTTTTTTGTATAACTTTCGTTGCCGCACCCGCATAGCGGGTGGTTTTATGATTCGCGACTACGTCGCGAACCAGTCTAAAGACAATAATATAAACCCCCTATAAGCCACATTATCGTTGCTCATAGGGGTTCTTTTTATACTAAACTAATCTTCACTTGTTTATCTAAAGCAAATGCAATTTTACACATAGTGCTTAAACTTGTATTGGCACCTTTTTCTATACGGGCGATTGTAGACTGTGGAACTCCAGATTTTTTCGCTAAATCACGTTGTGTTAGTCCTGCAGCCTCTCGTGCTTTTAAAACAGCTAAGGCATTTTCTAATTTAGCTTTTTCCTCTAAATAACTTTCTGTTAAAGTAGGATTATTTCTATCTTTCTCAAATATCTTATCTAATGGTTTTAGTGGCATAATATTCCTCCTCAAATTCTTGTTTTATCTGCTTAGCTCTTATTATTTCTTTTATCGGTGTCTTTTGAGTTTTTTTAGTAAATCCATGTGTAATAATATATTGATTATTTTTTATGTGAAAATATAAAGCTCTTTGTATATTCGAAGATATTTTTGATCGTATCTCGTATATTTCAGAATTTAATTTTTTTACCCATTCAAGTTGTATTGCTGGTTGTATGCCTGCTTTTTCAATCATATCAATGGTGGCACGTAGTTTATTTCTATCTTTTGTAGGGAGTGAGTTATAAAATTCTTCAAACTCGTTACGACCATTTGGTCTAGTATAAGATATAAACTTAGGTTTCTCCATCCAAATCCTTCTTTCTTTAATGATAGCATATATGCTATCAACCTTCAATTTTAAATAGTTTTATATACTCTAAATTCTTATCTTTACTATATAGATACGTGAATGGTTTTTGGTAGCTTAAAGAATTAATGGGGATGATTTAACATCTTTGTAATTACTATTCAAGTTCATGTTGATTTGCCTATCTTTTAAGAGCATTCAACTAGAATTTCAAGTTATATCATGTTTATTGATAATACATATATAGTTATATATCTTATATTCACTTATGTGCTTTAAGATACATCATTTCTCAATACATATGTTATACTAAAGTTCAAACTATACTTTAATAGGAGGTTTTATGACTAAAAAAATTGCAGTTCTCGTTAATGAGGATACAATGCAGCGCTGTTCTTGCGGTGGTTGTTTAAAAGCATTTATGAATAAAGCAGATTCCTTTGAGCGTTATGCAGACGAGGATATTGAGTTGGTCGGTTTCACACACAGTGGTGGCGATCTAGCTAAGAAAATTGAGTCTTTCAAGAAAAAAGGTGTTACTACGGTTCATCTTTCTACCTGTACTCGTGGTAAGAATGAAAATTATGAAAGCATCGCAGAGCAGTGTGCCGAGGCGGGCTTTGATGTAGTTGGCTATACCCATGGTGGTGCCGTTTCTAAAGATGGTAAAGAAGCGGTCGTACTTTCAGCTAAACCAGTAACATCAGATCAATAATCGTAACGATGAATCAATAGACAGTAATGACAGATGAATGATTGTTCCATTATTCATTCTATATTTACCATGAAGAGATACTATATACATAGTGTGTAAATCTAGTGTGATAATTTGTTTTATTACTATATGGTTAATCAATTCGAGAGGTTGAGAGAATGAACAAGAAACTTACAGCAGCTACGTTATCTGTAGCTATGGCAGCAACAATGGCGCCTGCTATTATGCAAACAGCACCTGTGAATGCTGCATCTAGTGCGGTACAAACATTGGCTGGTGGCGCTGTTGCCATGGCGTATGTATCTACTGCATTAAATAAAATGGATAACTCCGAACAAGGCCAACAAGAAAGCTTGGCACGTACTAAGGAGAAAACTGGTTACTTAAACGATAGTGCAGCGCAAGCACGTGTACAACGTATCCTGAAAACCTTAGAGGCTTCTCCTAGCGTAAAACGTTCTTATGTTGTCTATGCCAACCCTGATACAGAGTTTAATGCCTTTGCAACGCTTGGTCGCGTTATGTCTGTTAATAAAGGTGCTTTGGATACCCTTGATGATGATCAATTGGCCTATGTAATGGCCCATGAAATTGCTCATGGTGAGCATAAAGACATTATCAATGGTGCTAAAAAGCAAATCGGCCTTTCTACAGCTGTAGGTATTGCGGCTGGTGGTAGCGAAGGGGCCGCGTTATTATCTAACGTAGCTGGTAACTATTTGTCTAATCAAGTATTTACAATGAGCCAAGAAAAAGCAGCCGATGAATTAGGCTTTAAGATTTTAAGCGAATCTCCATATAATGTGGGCGGTGCAGCTGGTTCTATGGCGGTATTGCGCAACAAGGTTGGGGAACACTATCGTGAAGGACTTTCACAAGTAGTGGCACCTAATAACCATCCTAAGTTGTCTGATCGGGTAAATAACAATATTTCCCGCATGTACACATACTCTGGAAACCATGTAAATGTGTCTAAAGGCGCTGTTTATGTAAATGGCGATAATATCTATAGCCCAGCAGGTAGCGGACGTTATACAGGGGAAGAACGTGCGTATTACATGGCTGGTAAATTGGCACGATTGTACCATAACAACCAAATTACGCCAGGTTCTGCATCTTACAGCGGTGGTACTGTAACAGTAGCAGGCCAATCCATCGTATCTACGCCAAACTCTGACGTAGCACTACAAGTGGCGACAAACCTTAATAATGCTTTTGTAAAACCAGCAGGTGCGGCAGTTAATGCTAAAAACCCTGTGAAAGTGAAACAAGAGGAACCTAAAAAGGTAAAACAAGAAAAGGCTAAACCTGTAAAAGCAGAAAAAGCTAAACCGGCTAAAGGTAAAGAAGTAAAACCTGTTACCAAGGCTTCTACAACAAAACATACAGCTAAAGCGACAAAGAATGCAAACACAAATGATCATGGACGCAAATCCATCGACAGATAGTTGAATTATTTAATCGTTTGGTTTTAATGTAGCATACAAGACCGAGTTCAAATGGGCTCGGTCTTTTCTTTATGTACTGATAGGCTTATTTTTATAGTTTTTAGTAGATTTTCTATAGTAAAAGCACTATAATATTAAGTATCTATATATATCAATATATTAGTACTTTATCTTTGTAAAGAATAGAACTGCGGCTGTATGTTGTGGTTTTGTTACTTTTACAGTTAATATAGCCTCTCTATCGAGGCAGTTTCTTTTTTAGAGGAGTTGGATCTGAATGAAACAACCAGAATTGTCGCCGTATATGATGGCTCGAAAGCCATCTGGCATTCGCCTAGGACAAATTAAATTCTTGGAACGTAAGAACCCACCAATTTTGGTGAATGGTTCTATTGGTAATGTAATGCGTCCTATGCATCCCGCCATGCAGCGTCGGTTGTTCGATTTGGGCGGTGTGAATAGCCCGTTCCACACAGGCATTGTACCGTATGTACCAACTACAGGTACCGATGAATGCCGCGAAGCATTCCTTCATATTTTACGCAGCCAAGGCTTTGATACAACAGGACTTAATGTACTTGTAACAGACGGTGCATCCATGGCCATGGAAATTATCATGCTTGGCGTATGTGGTGGTGCTGGTGAAGAGGAACGTCCTCTATTAATGTTCAACCCATCCTATACAAACTATGATGCGGTAGGTCTTCGCATTGGTCGTAAAACAGTTACTGTGGAGCGTCAACTTAATGAAAATGGTGAATTTGAATTGCCATCCGTAGAAACTGTAGAACAACGTATCATCGATACAAAACCAGGTGCGTTGCTCATCATTCCTTACGATAACCCTACAGGTCAATTATTCAGTAAAGAAACATTGATCGAATATACAAAATTATGTGTTAAACATAATTTGTGGATTATCTCTGACGAAGCCTATCGCGAATTGGCTTACGAAAAAGGTAAAGAAACATCTAGTATCTGGGCGTTAACTGATAAGGATGTGCCTGGCATTGAAGGCCGTCGTATCAGCCTTGAAACAGCTAGTAAGGTATGGAACGCTTGTGGCCTACGCATTGGTGCCATCATTACGGATAACAAATTATGCTATGAAAAATCGGTAGCCGAATATACAGCGAACCTTAGTGCTAATACATTAGGTCAATATATCTTTGGTGCTTTGGCTCATGAAAGCCATGCAGAGCTTCATAACTGGTATGAACAACAACGCGATTACTACCGTAAGATGATCTTTGAACTTCACGAAGGTTTCAAAGCAGTCGAACCTGATTTCATCGTATCTCGTCCAGAAGCGTCTATTTACTTTGTTATCGACGTACGGAAGGTAGCGAAACCGGGCTTTGATGGTGTAGAATTTGCCTCTTGGTGTGCTGAACACGGTGCTATTAGTCTTGATGATGGTAAAGAATACACACTCCTCATGGCTCCACTCAATGGTTTCTATAGCGGTAAAAAAGGTGAAGATAATCCAGGCAGAACACAATTACGCGTATCCTTCTGTGAAAACCCAGACCTATTGCGCTTGGCACCTGAATTATTATCTAAACTATTCAGAGCCTATGAAGCACAACGATAGAAGAAGTATAATTCTAATATAATAGATGCCCTCCTGTTGGAGGGCATTTTTAGTTGAACTATTGATTGCCATAATATTGTTAGTAAAATTAATAAAATAATGATAGAATTATGATATAAGGAGGTGTATATATTGATTAATATTAGACCTGTATCAGACTTGCGTAATAAATTTCCTGAAGTTGAAGAAACCGTTATTACAACAAATTCGCCTGTATTTTTAACTAAGAATGGATATGGAACTATGGTGTTAATGAGTATTGAACAATATTCAGCATTAACAGATCCTATTGAGTACGCCTTGGATGAAGCTGATTCTGCAGCAAAAGAAAGTAAAATTCGATACTCTGGTGCCGATGTATTTCGTCGCGTAAGGGAGAGAATCGATGGAGCGGAAATATAAACTTACGATTTTACCATTATTTGAAGAGGAGCTTAATCATATTGTTGATTATATAACTTATGTTCTGCATAATAGAGAAGCCGCTCATCAACTAATTACAGATATTGAGGCTGCTATATACACAAGATTAAGTTGTCCAGAATCTTTTGCCGTATATCCGAGTAAGAAACAACGTGAGTATCCATATTATAAAATTATAGTACGCAACTTTTATATCTTTTATGTAGTAATTGAAGATGTAATGGAGGTTCGTCATATTTACTATAATCGGCGAGATTTACAAAATATATTGAATGATTAAAAATAAAAAAGAGCTATAATCACATGTATTATAGCTCTTTTTCTTTTATCCCTAAGTATAGTGAATAAGGGAGAATTTTATTTTCTGTTTTCATCATAATCGGATCCCTTAGTATTGATTTCGGCAGCGAGTTGCTCGACAGGCACAGAGGTTTCCTCTGTTGTAGGATACGAAGTGTCTTCTAAGTTAAGCGTTTTTAATAATTTATCGATATCATCCGATTGAATGGATACCTCTTTATCATCCGATTGGATGGATACCTCTTTGTTATACCATTCGCCGAACTCACGAATTACTTTTTCGTTACGGCGGAAATAGGTATACTGATCAATCTTGCGAGACTCTACGAGTTCCGCATTTTCTAAGATGCTCATAAATGTAGAGATGGAAGATTGAGATACACCACAGCGCTTTTGAATACTCTTAACACTTACACTGTTAGGGAAATCGATAAGAGTTTTAGTGTGTACTTGTACACCAAATTCTTTCTCTGGTTGCTTTAGCCACAATATAATATCTAACCGATGTGGATTTGATAATGCTTTCAAGATTCTTAACGGGTCCATATGGCCTCCTCTGGTAATTCCAAAATAATGAGTGCCTAACCTTGACCGTGGTCTTGCATTATGCGGTCGTATTATACGCGTGTTGCTCCGTATAGGGTTTTTCCTACTTTTATCATACGCTACTTTTCCTTTGAAAGCTAGATAAACTTATAAATTTCACGAATTGATGAATTTTGTTGCACCTATTTATAACAGAAAGTATGCAATAGTATAAGTATATAATGAGTATATATACATCCTATAGATACATTTATAATATAAAATCGTAAAATATAGAATATATTCATTTTTTTATGGTAATTTTTAAAGGTATTTTAGTTCTTAATAGAGAAATATATATACTATATGAACTTATGTAAGTCTAAGCTTTGATTTAAAGGAGCTGAGTATATGGCAATTGATCGCAATGAAACATTTGACGTTATCGTTGTTGGTGCAGGCCCAGCAGGCTCTGCGGCGGCGTTACGCCTCGCGGAGCAACGGGTAAAGGTTTTACTCATTGAACGCGGTACCGCACCAGGCGCTAAAAATATGATGGGTGGACGTATCTATACGCATTCTTTAGAACGGTTAGTACCGGACTTTAGAGACCGTGCCCCATTGGAACGTAAGGTAACAAAAGAACGCATTTCTATTGGCGCTGGCAATGAAATGACGACTATTGAATACAGCTACGAAGATGGACAACCTAACGAGGAATCCTACGTAGTATTACGCGCCAAATTCGATAAATGGCTCGCTGAAGAGGCTGAGAAAAAAGGGGCTCTTCTCGTATCCAATGTACAGGTAACAGATCTCATTACTGAAGGAGAAGGCAAAAAACAACGCGTTGTAGGCGTTCGGTGCCACGATGATGAAGTGTATGCAAAACTCGTTATCATCGCAGAAGGCTCCAATACATTATTATTGGAAAAGACTGGCCTCACAGCTCCTACAGATCCAAGTACAATGGCAGTAGGTGTAAAAGAGGTATATAAACTTAAGAAAGAAGATCTTGAAAATCGCCTCATGCTGTCTGGTGATGACGGTATGGCATGGCTAACTTTAGGCGATATGACCTCTGGCTTATTAGGCGGTGGTTTTATTTACACAAATAAAGATAGCCTTTCTGTAGGTATGGTTGTAGGCCTTGAAGATATTGGCAAAGCCGATCGTTCTGTAGACGATATGCTGTCAGCTTTCACAAGCCATCCAAGAATTGCACCATTATTGAAAAATGGCCAATTGAAAGAGCATAGTGCTCATCTTGTACCAGAAGGTGGCTATAAATCTATGCCTGAGTTGGGTGGTAATGGGTATGTTATCGTCGGTGATGCGGCACGTATGTGTATGAATCTTGGCTATACTATTCGTGGTATGGACCTTGCCATCGAGTCCGGTATGTGTGCAGCAGATGCGGTTAACGTAGCCTTGCGCGACGAAAATATGGACCGCGTAGCTAAGTTGTATGAACGTCAAATCAAGGCTTCTTGGTTACTGAAAGATTTGAAGCATTACAAGAATATGCCTAAATTCCTTGCTACACATCCGCGTATTTTCAATGAATACCCAGCATTTGTTAACAATTTGATGCGCGACGTATTCACTGTAAACGGTGATGGTGCAGTACCAATGATGAAAAAAATCATGCGCCGTGTCGGAGACATTGGCCTATTTACCTTGATTCGTGATGCTTGGAAAGGGGTGCGTTCTCTATGAAACTAGAAGAGCGTTTGGGCGCCAATAAATATTATGTAGATGAAACGTCTCCTCATATCCTTGTGGATGGCGCTGGTTTTAGCCACGAAGAGAAAATGAAACTCGTAAACGGCTGTCCTGCTGGTCTATATACATTACAAGAGAATGGCGATTTAGCCTTTGATTTCGCTGGTTGCTTAGAGTGTGGTACATGCCGCGTTCTTTGTGGTGAAACAATCGTAAAAACATGGAAATATCCGCGTAACGCTAAGGGCGTAGAATTTAGACAGGGGTGAGTGTATGGAGTTATTAGTATGTATCAAACAGGTTCCAGATACATCTGAGATTAAGCTGGATCCGGAAACAAATAATCTCATCCGCACAGGCTTGCCTAGCATTGTAAACCCTGACGATATGCATGCGTTAGAGGCGGCTCTTGCGGTGAAAGACCAATATGAAGGTAGTCGTGTAACCGTTTTATCCATGGGCCCTCCACAGGCTGAGGCCGCTCTTCGTGAGTGTTTGTCCCTTGGTGCCGATGATGCAGTACTCGTTACAGATCGCGCGTTCGGTGGTGCCGATACATTGGCTACTAGCTATACCATTGCGTCTGCCATCCGTCATATTCAACGGACTATGAACCGTCAATTCCAAATTATCTTCTGCGGTAAGCAGGCTATCGATGGCGATACGGCACAAGTAGGTCCTCAAATTGCAGAGGAACTCGGTATGGCACAAGCTACCTATGCCTGTGAACTATCCGTTGATCAAGGTGCGCAAAAAGCAGTTGTGAAACGACAACATGAAAATGGCTATGAAATCGTAGAGGTTCCGTTGCCGTTGCTTGTAACAGCTACAGCTGAGCTCAACGAGCCGCGCCAACCAGGTCTTTGGAGCTCTATTTATGCAAAACGTTATACCATTTCTCATATTACATTGCGTGATATGTCGCATATTGATGAAAGCCGTATCGGTCTTAACGGCTCCCCTACGCGGGTGCGCAAGGTATACCAACCACCTCTTCGTGGCAAGGTAGAAATGTTGCCATCCATCGAGGAAGGGGCTAAAAAGGTTCTTGAATTGGCTTATCATATTAAGCCTGAAAAATTTGCTCATTTATTGGTGCCAAATGATGCACCTGTTGATGTAGTTGAGGATAATGATGAGGGCGTAGATGTAAAAGATCCTGTACAACGGGCTGCATCTGTTGAAAGCGTGTCCCCTAGTGAGTTTAAGGCGGTAGCAGCTGCTAAAGGTGATGAAGGTTCTAAAGGAGGTGACCGGTAATGGCCGTAACAAATTTTGATGAATATAGAGACGTCTTTGTTGTAGCCGATACCATCGATGACGTGGTACATCCGGTTACGTATGAACTAATCGGTCAAGCTCGCCGCATTGCTAAGGAATTGGGCCAGCTAGTTCAAGTTATGCTCCTTGGTGAGCATGTTCAAACTGAAGCAGAGGAACTGGTAGCACATGGTGCTGATATTGTTCACGTTTTTGAAAGTCCCCTTTTGAAATACTACACAACGGATGGCTACACTAAGGTGTTAACAGACTTCTTTGAAGATCATAAGCCTAATATCCTCTTAATTGGTGCCACTAACAATGGCCGTGACTTGGCGCCTCGCATGTCTGGTCGTATGCAAAACGGCGTTGTTGCGGACTGTACAATCTTGACAGTAGATACAAATGAAGGCCTTGTTGAATGGACACGTCCTGCCTTGGGCGGCAATATTTTGGCGGAAATCATTTCTCCAAACCATCGTCCTCAAATGGGCTCTGTCCGTCCTAACGTATTTAAAAAACCTGAACGCATCGCAGATAGCTGGGGTCGTATCCAAATTGAACAATTTGACCTCAAGCCTGAAGACATTCGCATGAAGCGTCTCGACTTCATTCCGTTCAGCAAAGATGGCTACAATATCCAAGAAGCAGATATTATCGTAGCTGGTGGCCGTGGCATGGGTTCTAAAGAAAACTTTGATAAGCTTTATGAACTAGCCGATGCTATCGGTGGTGTTGTAGGGGCTACACGCCCACTTGTGGAAAAAGGCTGGATTGAATTGCCATATCAAGTAGGTCAAACAGGTAAAACTGTAAGCCCTAAACTATACTTGGCATTTGGTATCTCCGGTGCTATCCAACACGTGAGCGGCATCTCCGGTGCAGACACAATCGTGGCTATTAACAACGATCCAAACGCAGAAATCTTCCAGCACGCTAACTATGGCATCGTGGGGGATTGCATGGAAGTGTTAAATGATATGTTGGCGCATCTGAAATAAAAGCTAGCGTATTTGAGCTCTACTAATCAAATTAAATAAAACATAGGGATACCTATCCTCAGCCTTCATGGGTACGCGTAGCGCCCAAGGCGGCTTCGAATAGGTATCCCTATTTATTTTCTAACTGTGGTAGAGCTCAAATATTTTTGTCTTACATACAGATGCGCCAGCATATCATTTTGAGAAAAAAGAGGATGGGAAGTGTAGTGCCTGAGGCGGCTTCGAATAGGTATCCCTATTTATTTTCTAGCTGTAGTAGAGGGCTCAATTATTACCTGCATCAACTTATGTATACACTGTTTTTATAGATTATAGGGGGTAGGGTAGCGTTTTTTTATTTTCATAATGGTATAATGAACTTGATAGAATAAAACGGATTGATGATGAGGAGGCTTTTATGGCTCGTAATATTTTTGTCACTGGTGCAACGTCTGGTATTGGTCTTTGTATTGCTGAGACTTATGCAAAGCATGGCGATAATGTGTTGATTTCTGGTCGTCGTGCTGAGTTATTGGGCGAGGTACAGGCTCGTTTGTCTAAGGAATATGGCGTGCGTGTTGAGACGTTAGTTCTTGATGTGCGTAGTCGCGAGGATGTTGAAAGTAAGGTTCCTGCTGCTATTGAGGCTTTTGGTGGCGTCGATGTGCTCGTAAATAATGCGGGGCTTGCACAAGGGCTTGATCCTTTCCAAGATAGTGCCGTTGATGATGCGGTGACTATGATTGATACCAATGTGAAAGGCCTTTTATATGTAACAAAAGCAGTACTACCTTTTATGATTGATAAAAATGAAGGTCATATTGTAAATATGGGCTCTACGGCAGGCATTTATGCATATCCAGGTGGTGCTGTTTACTGCGCCACAAAGGCAGCTGTTAAGACATTAAGTGATGGCATTCGTATGGATACTATAGCTACAGATATTAAGGTTACCACCATTCAACCAGGCATCGTAGAAACTCCATTTAGTGAAGTACGCTTCCACGGTGATGCGGAACGAGCTAAATCTGTGTACGCTGGTATCGATGCCATCCAACCAGAGGATGTGGCCGATGTTGTACTATATGTAACGAACCAACCTAAACGCTTGCAAATCTCTGATGTGACAATCATGGCAAACCAACAAGCGGCAGGCTTTATGGTACATAAGAAATAGCTTAATACTTGATAGTTTGGGTAAAAGTAACTAGTCATATCATAGTTGATAAATGATTTTATTTACCTATATTAATAAAAACCGATATATGATGAATATTACTTGAATTCCCCAATTATTTAGGATATACTTATTAAGCGTATTTTAATAAATATAATTTTGCAAAATGTATTTTGTGGAGTATATTATTATGACCTCAATACTAAAGAAATCTTTTTTGATGGCGTTAGCTTGCATCTGTATAGGTACCTATGGAGTTGTTAAGGGTCAAGATGCTATGGATGCACAAACTAAAGTTTCTGGCCCCTTAGAAATGTCTGTTGAAGCAGCTGTTCCTGGCGTTGTTATGCCAAGTCCTGTACATGTATTTACCACTGTAGAAGCAGCGTCTGAATATATAGGGTTTAGACCTCAGATGCCAAAGCTATTGCCTGTAGGATTTAATATTCAATCTGTTATCACTTTAGAGAAAGATATTTTACAAGTTGTGTACGTGTATGAACCCGGTATAGATCCGTACGTAAATAAAGCCGGTGGTGCTCTTATTTTTTATCGTACATCTACTAAATTAAAAGGTGATATCAGCGATGACCATAAGATTCATAAGGTTATAGAAACTGAAAGTGTAGATGGTACGAAGGTTACTTTCAAAGGTGGTAAGAAAATGGTTTATCTTGCATCGTGGATGAAAGATGGACAAAATCACTCTTTAGAATTTCAGCGTCCCGTTACACGAGATGTGGCGAAGGCTATTATCCATAATATTGTTGAGGAAAAATCACATACAAAATAAATGTGTTTTTAATAATTTTTTTATTGACCGAAGGGAGATTATACTCATGGTTAAAAAATTTGTATTAATGGCAGTTGCATGTGCTTGTGTAGGTTCTTACACTGTTGCTGGTGCGCAAGGTACTTTTGATGTAAAGCCAGATCCAGCTAAACCTGTAGTTGCAGAACAGGCAGCGCCAATGGTTGGTATGCCAAGCCCAATTCATGAATTCGCTACTATTAATGAAGCTGCTAAATACATGAATATTATGCCTCATCTACCTAAAGTATTACCTGTAGGCTATAATATTGAGTCTGTAAGCACAATCAATAAAGATGTTTTGCAAGTTGTGTATGTTTACCAAGCTGGCGAAGATTCTACTCGCAATCAAGCAGCAGGCAAACGTATTGTGTATCGCGTAGGTACTACAAAAGGTGATATCAGTGGTAATCATAAGGATTATCGCGTTACAGCTACAGAAAAAGTAAACGGTACAAAGGTTACTTTCAAAGGTGGCGAAAAAATGGTATACCTCGCTGGTTGGATAAAAGATGGTCAAAACCATGCGATGTACTTTGAACGCCCTGTAAATCGCGACATGGCAAAAGCGATCATTGCTAATACTGTAGCACCTACAGCACATACAGCATATACAAAATAATATAACAGTCCAGCCTAGTGGGATAGGCATGCGAGCTGTGGTGAAGCACTCGCATGGACACTGTAAGGGTTATATAAGAAGCGGCTCCTCTCACGAGGGGCCGTTTTAGTTTTGGTATACAAAACTTTCATAATGATAACGATTCTAAATACCCGCATGGGTATATCTATCTAAGCATTACATTGATAGAATATAAATATAGCTATTTTGTGATAAAGAAGGCAGGTGATGTATTGTATCGATTAATACTACAGCGTTTGGCGAGTATTGTAGGTATTTTATTGGTAGTTACTATCGGTACATTTGTATTGATAAAATTATCTCCTATCGATCCGGTGTCGATGAAGTTTAATCTTGTAGGGGCTACACCAGATCCAGTTGTAGTTGCACAGATACGAGAGCAGTTAGGGCTCAATGACCCTTGGTGGCAACAATACCTACGTTGGTTAGGTCAAATTGTACAAGGGGACTTTGGTGAGTCTATTCTGTATGCTTTACCAGTAGCGACCATTCTTGGTGGCGCCTTGCCTAATACCTTGGGGTTAGTATCCTTAGCTCTTGTTATGGGGATTGCAGTAACAATACCTCTTGGTATAGTATCTGCAAAATATCAGGATTCTTGGATCGATCATGGTATACGTCTAGTAACGTTCTTGGCCTTAGCTATTCCTGGGTTCTGGGTCGGTTTATTATTACTGTACTTATTCGGTGTTAAATTACAGCTAGTGTCGGTAACGAATACCAATGGCTTTTCTGCCTATGTATTGCCCGCGGTAACCCTTGCTTTATGGATATGTGGCCTCTATATTCGTCGATTGCGCAATGCTATTTTAGAAGTGTCGCGACAGCCCTTTGTAGAGGGGGCGCGAGCATTAGGCTTGCCAGAATGGATGGTCTACACCCGTTACATATTCCCTCATGTGGGACTTATGTTATTGCCCATGATGGGGGTAACGATGGGTGCCATGCTAGGTGGGTCTGCCGTTATTGAAACGGTATTCTCCATAAAAGGTATTGGTTACATGATGGTACAAGGCATTATGGCTCGCGATTATGTTTTGATGCAAGGCTATATTATTTGGATTACTATGGTGTTCATCGTAATTAATATTATCATTGATGTATTGAGTGTTTGGCTGAATCCGAAGCGAAGAGCCGCCATAAAAGGAGGCTCTTATGAATAGACAAAAGCCCTATACTTTATACGTTATGTTAGTATTAGCAGCTCTATGGATCGCATTTTTCTTATGCGCTCCCTATATAGCACCATTTGATCCTGAAACGACGAATATCGCGGACCGCTTACAAGATATTAGTAGTACCCATCTATTAGGTACTGACCAACTCGGTCGTGATGTGTGGTCTCGTATTTTGTACGGTGGTAAAGCCTCTTTAGGGATTGCTTTCAACATCATTGGCATTAGTGGGGCCATCGGTATCGCTATTGGTGGGTTAGCAGGATTCTCTACACCTAGCATTGACCGTTGGTTATCTCGCTTGATTGATTTGGTACTAGGGTTTCCGAACATGGTGATTGCCATTGCTTTCATCGGTATTATGGGACCTAGCATAACGAATGTAATCATTTCCTTGTGCATTACGAAATGGGCGGAATATGCCCGTATCACTAGAGGCCTCGTACAGATTGAACGCCACGCGGAGTATATTACCTTTGCTCGTATGTCAGGTGCTTCAAATCTACGAATTCTGTGGCGCTATATTCTGCCGAATGTATTGCCACCGTTGGTGATTGTTATTATTCAACATCTAGGTGATGCCATCATTTTGGTAGCCAGTTTCTCGCTCATAGGCATCGGTGTGCAACCGCCAGATCCGGAGTGGGGCGCTATCTTGTTGAGCTCCCGAGATTTTCTACAAACGGCGCCGTGGCTGCTAATTTACCCGGGGCTCGCTATTTTTATTACTGTTGTTTTATTTAACTATATTGGTGATGCGTTGCGCGATGCCCTCGATGTATCTCGTTAACCGTGCTGTGTATAGATTTTTTATGGTGAAAGCCTCGACGAGGCAATGTATTTTAAAGGAGATATTATGAAACGTTGGTTATTAGCATGTCTGACTATGCTGTGCATGGTAGCTCTCTTGGTAGGTTGCGGAAGTGATACCGCTAAACAAGGCAAACAAGGGAAGCATATGAATGTTGGTTTGTATTGGTTTGGTGAAACATTAGACCCAACTCACGAGTGGGATGCGTGGACATTGACGCGTATCGGCGCTGGTGAAACCTTGGCAACGGTAACACCAGATATGAAATTTACTCCACAATTAGCAGACTCTTGGGAAAATGTGGACCCTACAACATGGAAATTCCACATCCGTGAAAATGTTAAATTCCACAATGGCACTCCAATGACGCCACAAAAGGTAAAAGAGTCCATCGAGTACACAATGAAACAAAGTGCTCGTTCTGCAAAAGCTGTTAAGATTGAATCTATCGCAGTAGATGGTCAAAACTTGATTATTAAAACAACAGAGCCTAATGGTTCCTTGTTATCTAGCTTAACTGAACCAGCTTTCGTTATCATGGACACTGCAGATCTTAAAGATGTAGCATCTAAACCAGTTCTTACCGGTCCTTACAAAATCACTACTTTCAAAAAAGGTGAAACTATTGAACTCGTTGCCTTTGCAGATTACTGGGGTGGCAAACCAGGTCTTGATTCCGTAACTGTAAAAGACATTGAAGACAACAATAAACGCGCTATGGCGTTGCAATCTAAAGACGTAGACGTAATTCAAAAAGTGGACTCTGCTAACCGCAGCTTGTTCAAAGACGGTTTCAATATTCAAGACGTTGCTGGCGTTCGTGTGTTTATGTTGAAAGCAAACCACACAGAAGCATCTCCATTGCATGATAAAGCTGTACGTTCCGCTATTGCTCATATCATTAACTATGATTCTATGGCTAAAATCATCGGCAATGGCTCTACACCAGGGGCGGCACCATTCCCGCCATCTGCCAACTTAGGCTATGATGCGATTGCTAATAAACCGATGACAGATGTAGCAAAAGCTGACCAAATCTTGACTCAAGCTGGTTACGCTAAAAATGCAAACGGCATGTATGCAAAAGATGGCAAAGAATTAGCGATTACCATTGCTATTTGGGGTAAAGACACAAGCTTATACGAAGAAATCCAACAAGAATTGAAAAAAGCGGGTATTGCTGTAACTCTTAAGAAATTACAAAGCCCTGATGAAGTAGATACACTTGGTACAGATGGTTTTGATTTGGTAGAACGCAATGTAGTGACTATGTCTACAAACGATCCTTACTGGTTCCTCAGCTTATTCTACAAAACTGGTGCGAAAGCAAACATTGGCGGCTACACTAATTCTCAAGTAGATGCGTTAATCGACCAATTGTCTGTAACATTTGATCAAAACGAACGCTCTAATATTGCAAAACAAGCGCAACAAATCTTAGTTGATGACGTGGCAGATATCTACTTGTTATATCCAAGTGCAACAGTTGTATCTACTACAAAAGTTAAAAATGTACCAGTACATCCTATCGATTACTACTTATTAACAAAGGATTCTACTATTGAATAAATCTGATTGTATCGTATTTGATAAGGTTACAATTTCATATGGTGCGGAGCAAGCGGTACGCGATGTATCCTTCTCCGTGCCCAATGGTGAGGTCTTTGCTATCGTTGGTGAAAGCGGATCTGGTAAATCTACGTTAGTTCGTGCCGCCTTTGGCATGTTGAAACAAGCTACCATTAGCGGCCAAATTTTGCTAAACGGAACCGATGTTTCTACATTGAGTGATGGTGATTGGCGACAATTGCGGGGCACGAAGATTTCTATGATCTTTCAAAATCCCAGCGCCTATCTAAATCCAAATCGCACCGTAGAAAATCACTTCAAAGATTTATTCCGTGCTCATGATGAAAGCTATGATGTAAGCCGCGTTATAGATATGCTTAATCTTGTTCACTTAACTGACGGAGAGCGTATCTTGCAGTCCTATCCATTCCAATTGAGCGGTGGTATGCAACAGCGACTAGCTATAGCCTTAAGTCTTATCTTAAAGCCTAGCATCGTATTTGCCGACGAACCAACTAGTGCCTTAGATATGCTCGTGCAAGCCTCTGTATTAGATCTTATGAAAGAGGTAACACAAGCTCTTGGAGCAACGGTGATTATTGTAACCCATAATATCAAGGCGGCGGCGCGCATTGCCAATAGTATTGGCGTTATGAATAAGGGACAGCTCGTTGAAGTAGGCTCCACCGAAGAGGTTATGGCATTCCCAAAAGATGAGTATACTCGTATTTTGTTAGATTCTGTAATGAAAGTGGTGTAGTATGATTCAACTCGAGAATATCTGTAAACAATATACAAACCACAATCATACGGTTCGTGCTGTTGATGATGTATCTTTTTCTGTAGCGGAGAATGAACGGGTAGGTATTGCTGGTGGTAGTGGCTCTGGTAAAAGTACATTGCTTAGGATAATTGCCCTGCTAGAAAAACCTACATCTGGCACCTTGCGACTCTTTGGTGAGGATATCCATTCCATTCAAAATCATACAGAAATATATCGCTCTATGCAGATGATGTTCCAAAATCCCTTGGCGGTGATTCCGCCTAGAATGAACTTAGAAGCATTTCTCTTAGAGCCGTATATCAACTATGGGCTTATGGATGTGGCGTCAACAAAGGACGATATCCGTAAATGGATGCAACGAGTAGACTTGCCAGAAAATACGGTGTATAAATACCCTCACGAAGTCAGCGGTGGTCAGCTACAACGTGTCGTATTGGCACGGATCATGTTGATGAACCCCAAGCTAGTACTCTTTGACGAACCTACATCAGCCCTTGATGCGGTGAATCAAAAACTAGTATTAGACCTATTACAAAAACTCCATTCGGAACAACCCTTCGGCTACGTATTCGTCAGCCATGACATCGGACTATTACAAGCCGTAACAGACCGAATCATCGTTATGAAAGATGGGCAAATTGTAGAGACTATCGAATCAAAACGACTTAAAGAAGCGGTACACCCATATACAAAATCACTTGTGGAAGCGAGTGTGTGAAAAGAGCCCCTATGCTTTGGCATAGGGGCTCTTAATTATCTTTCATAATCCTCCCTTACGATAAAAGAAATCATATATTTTTTTTCAGAAAGAGGGGTTAATTATGACAGCAGTAAAGCATGAATGGCGCAAGCACGAAAAGGAATTGTATTGTCCGAAGCAGCAGGCGGTGCAGGTTACGGTGCCGAGCATGAAGTTCCTTGTGCTGGAGGCGCTTTGGAAGCAGATCGAGCATACGGAGCAGTTTGATAAGAATAATCTGCAATATCGGGTGATGATCAGACAACCTGATTTTGTGACTCCTGACGTGTTGGAGGTGGCCATTATGAATGTATCCAAGAAAAAATCGTTGTCTCGATTTAAGGATGTGCGGCTCGAATCAATTGAGGATGGGGATTGCGTGCAGATATTGCATGTCGGGCCTTATGATGATGAACCGGAATCGTTTATGAAAGTAGATGAATTCTGCGCTGCTCATAATTTACAACGTGCTAACGACGAGTGGCATCGGGAAATCTACTTGTCTGATGCGCGAAAGGTGGAGCCCGCTAAATTGAAAACTGTACTGCGTGTGCAAGTTAAATCAATGCAGTTTTAAAAATTTAATAGTGGATAAATTCTTGAGCCTTCTGTGTTACAATGATAGTAATATAGAAGGCTTCTTTTAATTTAACATATACTAATTTTAAGATTTGATATACATATATTGAATTACTATGGGCGTAATGGTAGAAAGGCTTTCAGATGAATAATATAATTATTTATAATACTGAAGATGGAAAAGCTAAAATAAATCTTATACTTGATGATGGTTCTGTTTGGTTAAGTCAAAGTGAAATAGCAGAATTATTTCAAACGACAAAACAAAATATTAGCAAGCATATTAAATCTATATTTCAAGATTTGGAATTGTCTGAAGAAGAAACTGTCAACTATAAGTTGACAGTTCAAAATGAAGGTACTCGGACAGTTGAAAGAAAGTTAGCTTATTATAATCTAGATATGATTTTAGCCATAGGATATCGTGTTCGATCGCCGCGAGGAATTCAATTCAGAAAATATGCATCAACCGTATTAAAGGATTATTTGATAAAGGGGTTTGCTATTGATGATGAGCGACTGAAAGAATTAGGTGGTGGCAGCTATTTTAAAGAGTTATTAGATCGAATTCGAGATATTCGCTCTAGTGAAAAGGTTTTTTATCGTCAAGTGCTGGACTTATTTTCTACTGCTGTTGATTATAATCCGATATCCGTAGAAGCAAAATCATTTTTTGCTACAGTACAAAATAAGATGCATTTTGCTGTTCATCATAATACGGCTAGTGAAGTTATTTATAAACGTGTAGATAGCAAAAAAGAGTTTATGGGATTGACTACTTTCAAAGGAGAATTACCTACATTGAAAGAGGCTCAAATTGCTAAAAATTATCTTACAGAAAAAGAATTACAAGGGCTCAATCAATTAGTTTCAGGATACTTGGATTTTGCGGAAAGACAGGCCCAGCGTGAAGTCCCTATGACAATGGCTGATTGGATAAAGCATATAGATGCGATTTTGTCAGCTACAGGCGAAGCTGTATTACAAGATAAGGGACATATATCTCATCAACAAATGCAAGCGAAGGTCCTTTCTGAATATCAAAAATACCAGAATCAAACTATTAGTCCTGTTGAACGAGATTATTTACGGGAAATAAGAGTTCTTGATACATATGTAAAAAAAGGTGGTAAATAGTTTTACTTGTGAACGAGGTATCTTATGGATCTGAATGGTTTTTTCTTATTATTCCCGAGCATTTTTATATTGCACGAACTTGAAGAGATTCTTCTATTTCCACGATTCATGCGAAGGAATCCTAAACTGCAACAACAATTTTTAGCAGCCACTTTTACACCCTTCAGATTTAATGCCATCGTCTGTCAGGAATTCATACTCTTGTTGATTGTGCTGGGCTTGAGTATGTATTTTGAAAGCTTCGACATTTACATCACTGTCATCATAGCGTATATATACCATGTGATTGGGCATGTAATTCAAAGTATTTTTCTGCAACAGTATATACCGGGCGTTTTTAGCGGTATTGTCACGGCTGGATATTGCACATATCAGATATATGATGTGGTATCGGCGAACTGTATGCTATTAGGCTATTCGTTCGTAACACTGTTGATTATTTTCGTTAATATCGCTGTGAGCTTTAAAATGCTTCAACGGATACAAAAGAATGTCTGAGTAGACTGTGGAAGTAAAGCTTTCACAAATATATTGTTCCGTAAAACGGCTTCTCCATGAGAGGCCGTTTTTGTATATGATGAACTGTAAAATATATTGCGACAAATAAAAAGACTCATATTGGAGATCTCGTGTAAAATGTAAATAACCACAAATACATGACACGGAGGTCTCTAATATGAGCTATATACATCTTACCATAGAAAAACGAAGTCAAATAGAAGTTTTACGAAAAGAAGGATACTCTGTTCGTAGAATTGCTAGCTTAATCGGTGTCCACCATTCTACTGTAGCAAGAGAATTAAATCGTGTTGAAGGTGAATATTCTGCGATTAAAGCACAACAGTTAGCAATTAGTAAGTTTGCTAATAAAGGTAGACCAACAAAGTTAACACCTCAATTAGCGGCTTTAATTGAATCCAGGTTACAACAAACTTGGTCTCCAGAAGAAATAGTTGGTGCTGAATTAGTTGGAGCTCTAAGCTTTAAGACAATATATTCTTGGATCCATCGTGGCTTTCTTGCTGTAACAGAAAAAGTATTTCGCGGGAAAGGCAAAAAGCCTGGTACACAAGAAAAGCGTGGACGGTTCAATGTGAAAAAGACCATTAAAGACCGACCTAAAGAAGTTGAAAACCGTAAGACTTTTGGTCATTGGGAACTAGATACAATGGTGTCTTCCAGAGGTCAAAGTAAAGGTGGTTTAGCTACATTTGTTGAACGTAAAACTCGATTTTATGTAGCAATGAAGATGGATGACCGAACTAAGGATTCTATGTTTTTAGCTATTAGTTCCCTATACAACACATTAACAAGTAAATTACTTAAAACCTTTACCGTGGACCGTGGTAAAGAATTTGCGTGCTTTGAACAGGTTGAAACCGAGTTTGGGATACCAATGTATTTTGCTGATGCTTATGCAGCATGGCAACGTGGCTCTAATGAAAATAGTAATGGTTTACTTCGAGAGTTTTTTCCTAAGAAAACCGATTTAGCTAAAGTAACACTAGATAAACTAACAGAAGCACTAGTGCTGATTAATAATCGACCTAGAAAATGCCTTGGGTTTAAAACACCATTTGACATGTTTAAACATGGAATTAAAAAATTGATTTAATTTTGTCGCATTACTTATTGCAATTCATCATATAAAAAAGTGGTTATCAACATTGAGTTGATAACCACTTAATGGAGTATAGTAAGCTACATGATTTCTGCTTTCAAATCGATAATATTTTTTGCGGCTACACAGGCAGCGCAGTCACAGAATTCTGCGCCTTCTGCTTTGATGTCTTTAGCGTGTTGTAATAGCTTAGCTGCGCCTTCTTCGCCAAGGCTTTGTTTAGCACGTTCAGAGCGTGCATAGTCGATTACTTCGTCGATAAGTGCAATGTTTTGTTCTGCTACAGATACGAGTTGTTTCGTGAGTTCTTCTTGCTTAGGAGTATCCTCTGCATCGAACCAAGATTGAGCGAATTCTTTTACAGTTGGAGTGCTTTTTGGCGCATCTAATAAAGCTTGTACGAGTTGTGATAATCTCCTTGATATAACTAGTAAATATTAGTTTGAAAAGATGCACGCACTATCATATGAGCACCTGTTCATTTTTATAAGTTCATTATAGCACTTACAATAATTATGAATAGTAGAATTATTTGCGATAGATACTATCAAATGTGATAGATTTATGATGATAACTGGTATAAATTTTTTGGGGAATAGAAAAGAGGAATGCTTTCACATTCCTCTTAAGCTTAGTTAGAATAAATCTGAGTGGCTACCCGTGCGAGTTAAAGATAATACTAATATGTCATCTTTAATTGCATAAATTAGAAGCCAATCTGGCTCGACATGTAACTCTCTAAAGCCTTCGTAGTTTCCTGTTAATGGATGATCTTTATAACTAGGATCTAATAGCGTTTGGTTCTGTAATTTAGTGATGATTGAATAGAGTTTATTGAGATCTTTACCGCGTTTCTTTGAGCACTTTAGGTCCTTTTTGAACTTATTGCTAAGCACTAATCTCAACATAACTGATTACTCCAATCCTAAATCCTCAATCATTTCTTTTACATTAGCATATGATTTTGCTTTTATTTTTCCTGCTAATATATCTTTCGTTTCTTGAATAGCAGCTTCTGTTTCTGCATTATAACGAGGTTGTTTAGGTTGAAATGGGAATCCGCCTTCCATTAGTGATGTGTGGAGAAAAATATTAATCGCATCAGTTACGGAAATGCCAAAGCTAGCATATAGTGCTTCTAATTGTGCTTTTACAGCTGGCTCGATACGCAAACTGATAGAGGCTGTTTTAGCCATAGTATCACCTCCTGTTACTTCTATTGTAATGCAAATGCTATATAATTGCAATCTTATAACTGCGAATTGCAAGCATAATATATATCTTTTCCTGGACGAAAAATACTTATGAATATAAGAATATTAGCTTTTTAGGTGATATAATTAACTTACTATATGTAGTTTGTTTGCAGGGGATTGTGTCATGAAAAAGGTTGTATGTGCGTTAGCTACGCTAGCTTTTATAGGTTCCATGAATGTTGTGTCCGCAGATGATTTAATGCGGTTCCGTCTTAATGGTAATTCGATTTATGATCAGCCTTATGGTGATCGAAATGAGTTTCCTTGCCCTGATCGACTTGGTAGTTGCAGAATGACTGATGAGGATTATAGAAGCACTCGTAAAGGTCAATCTCTAGAGGTGTTTGATACCCTATATGAGGCTAAGCAACATTTGAACTTTAAACCGCAGTTGCCAAGTGGTTTAGAGGGATTACGTTCCGTACATGTATCCATTGTGGATCACGATGTATTACAAGTTGTGTATGCCTATCATGAGCTTTTAAAAGGAACATATTTTGACCGTGTAGATGATATGCCAAAGTATATTAAGTATCGCGTATCGACTCTATCTGGTAATATCGCAGGTGATTATAAGGATTACTTACCTCAGAAAACAGAGGTTGTAAATGATATAATTGTTACCTATCGAATGGTGGATGATTTTGTCTATCTAGCCTCTTGGGAACATGGGGGGCAGAACCATGTGTTTTTATTTAATGAGCCAGTTTCTGTTGAGCGGGCTAGAGAAATGATTAACAGTGTAGGTACTAATTGAGTTTATTACTGTACTATCTTTTTAAGCTTGATTAGCTTATAATATACATATAAAGAGAGCCCATTAACGTGATTAGGGCGTTAGGCTCATCTAAAACTGAACAAAATTATGATGACGCCTAACGTGTTAGAGGACTGCACTCCTCTATACGTTAGGCGTTTATCGTTGTACTACTTAACTAGTGCAATGATAGTGACTACTGATAACAGAACTATGATAATTACATAGGTAACTTCATGATTTGTCATAGTATCACCTCCTCGCGGAGATGAACCTAACTCACGTCAACGGACTCTCTTCGTAATAAGTATAGCAAAATACTTTTTACACAAATAGCGATATACAGTCCTCTTTGTTGTGGTTGATATTAAAAATAATGGAGCTTTTATGAACGCAGATAATTACAAGATTTCAACGTTGCCATATATAGAAAATGCTAGCAATGAGATAATGGAAAAGTACAATATAAAAGCACAATATGAAACGGAACCACCTCATGGAGATGCTATATATTCTATTTCTATAAAGGGGAAAGTATTACCGTTTTGGATTTATGGTAGGGACGTTACTTTCATAGGTAATAGTATGGTTATGGTCGAGTCTGTAAGATGCAAAACCTGGGATCCCATTGAAACCATTATTATTGATTTAGAGAATGAAGTGTATGCTAGTTTAAAGGAATGGTATACAGATATTTCATTTGTTAATAATCGAATAGAGTTTTCCAATCAAGTGGTAAAAATGGATAAACGAATTTTAAATAATTTTGAGAATTTAGAGTGGATAAGCTTTTAAGAGTGATTGCGTAGAGGATTTATTGACTACACTATAGTGAAGTGTTATTCTATATATGACAAGGGATGTCAATATGTGACATAGTCTCATATGAACGAAAAAATAGCAGGGTGGCAGCCCTGCTATTTTTATTGTGCTAGTTACTAACGAGAATGGGGTTATAGGACAAAACGTGTTGGTTTTATAGGCGATGGAGCCAGTAAATTACTGGCTCCATCGCTATTTTAAGTTCTTTTGATAAACTTAGAGGGTGGACAAAATGTGTTGGTAAAAAGTCCCAAAATCCTTGATTTTACTGGCTTCAATAAGGTTATATCTTCTTAGAAAATCGTGTTCTAAGTGGAGGGAATAATCATGCTGGTAAGATGTATAAATTGTGGATTTTCTTGTCAAAAATATGGGAAAACTAAAGCTGGATCACAACGATGGCATTGTAAGCAGTGTAACATCACCTTTACACAAACTATTGATAATACTGCTAAATGTTTTCATCGATTTCTAAATTGGTTATTTAGTAAAGAAACATAACAGGACATGCCTGGGCAGGGCCGTACATTTCGTAGACAGATAGCTGATTTCTGGCAAATATGGCCTATGCCGCCCAAAATTGAAACCTCGAGAGATGTGGTATTCGTTGATGGTATTTACTTAGCTAAAAAAGCTTGTATTTTGATCTGTTATGATGGTGAATATGTATTAGGGTGGTATTTATGTAGGTCAGAACAGTCTCGCTCATGGCAAGCTCTTATGCAGCGAATAGCGACCCCCATTGTGGTCGTTTCTGATGGTGGACCTGGTCTTAGAAAAGCATTAAAAAAGTTTGGCGTACCGCCAAGCTTCAACGTTGTATTGTTCATGCCGTATGGCAAGTACATCGTTACACTACTAGGCGGCCTAAGACATTAGCAGGCATTATGTTAAAAGATTTAGCAAGCGATTTATATAACGTAAAAACACAGGAAGATGCAAAAATATGGATTCAACGATTATTTAATTGGAGGGTGACTTTTAAAGAGTTTCTAAATGAAATGACACGTGATAGTAATGATAATTTAAGAGCTACGCATGAACGATTACTAAAAGCCTATAACTCTCTAGTGGTATTAATTAATACAGAGACAATGTTTCGATATTTAGATGAAACATTGGTGTTGGATAAAGAATGTCCGAGGACTAATAACCCTATTGAAGGCGGAGTAAACGCACAACTCAGACGTTTATTGCGTTACCATCGAGGAATGTCTGTAGAAAAACGTATAAAAGCGGTCTTTTGGTGGTGTTATTTACACTCACCAAGACCGCTTTCTGCAAAAGAAATACTTAAGGTAATGCCAACTGATGCAAGTATTTCTACAATATATAGTTCTATGAATGAAAGAGCCCAACTTCAAGGCATAATTCCAACTTGGGGGGATGCCATTTCTTGGGGTGATTTGCATAACTATGACAAATTATCTTTCAATGATTGGGATTAAAGTACCAACACGTTTTGTCCTATAACCCTTTTATCGTCTAGTTGCCAACCCATTTTCAGATGAGATATTAATAGGTCGAGGTATTACCTCTAGAATTAATATATTCCCTCGTGCTATATTACATATGAGTAGTATTTTTACGTTCATATGTATAAGGAGATACTCTATGTTTAACTTTTATAGTGAGTTATTATTACGTTTACAGAAACAATTTGTATCCGAACATGAATCTGATTTCAAATCTATTGAGGATTTGTTAGAAGCATTTATGACTCAATATAATCGTGGTGATTTTAATAATACGATAGAAATGAAATTACGTGATTTATATGAGGCTGCAGAAGAGGCTGATACGAATGAGAAATCAAGGAAGTTATACAATGAAATCCTTGCATTATGTCCTGATGAAGTAGATGCTAAACGAGAACTCATAGCCCTTGAGTTACATCCAAGCTTTCAAATTTATCAGTTGAAACAGCTAGTAGAATCGTTGAAAAAACCAAAGAAAATAGATTGGAATATAATAGAGACGCGTCCTTATATGCGTTGCCTCATCGACATGGGGATGATATATTTAGAATATAATATGTATAATGATGCGATTGCCTGCTTTACGCCAGTTTTTCACGGAGACAAGCAAGATCATTCGGGATTTCTTGTGTATATGATGGTTGCTTGTTGTGGAGCTGCCAACTGGGATCGCGGCCGCAAGGTATATCAGCGATATCTTGCATGTTGCGATGATATACAAAATGCATTTAATCAGGCTCCGGATATCATGTTGCCTATGCATATGCTGTATATTCTATTGGCTTTGCAGTGTGGTGAAAGTAAGATAGCCCATGATGTATTAGCAGATCTTGTTGATGAATATGAAGATATTGATTGGTTATTACAAGATGCAACGCGCTGGAACGATTTTGTAGAAGATCATTTAGAGGCTATTATGTATATGGTAGACCAAGTGAGCAATATAGATTCTGACCCACGAGAATTAATAAGCTTATATACTGCTATCTCATTTTTACCAACTCAATTAGTGGATTTTGAAAGTCCATTATGGCAGACTCTATATGATGCGTATGAACGTGTTACCGGTCGAACTGTTATAAAACGGTACTCTAATGATAGTTATATGGGAAAACGCGAGTCCGCTCATATGAGCCCCGTAGAGGTTGCTAAAGGTGGGGCTTTGCGTGGAAATCCGGTATATGACAATATACGGTTCGGTGCACAAATTACACTTTCACAAGCCGGCCTATACACAGTAGATGATTTTAAAACAATTACTAAACAAGAAGTATTGATGCTACCGGGCATTGGTAAAAAAACAGTGGAACAACTAGAGCATAATGGTGTTATATTTAAAGCCTAAGATGTGACTTGAATTTAATAGCGATCCTAGGATAACGAAGGGCTATTTGTCTTTTTCATAATTAATATAATCCCTTTGATGAGTATCTTGGTACTGATCAAGGGGATTTTAAATTACTACAGGGTTGTACTAATTTTTGTCCTATAACCCCATTATTACGCTAATGTTAGAGCGTTGGGCTAGTTGCTAAATAAAAGAGCTAGAAAAGCGTCTAACCACTTGCAAATGTAGTAGGCGAATACATTTACCATGACGGCTAGCCAAAACAAATAAAATAGCTGCCACAAATACGAAATAGACATCGTAATTTATGACAGCTATTTGGCAGTACCTGGTCGATCTTATAGTGTAATTATTTAGTTATATTCTATTTTTTAAAAGCCTCACCGATGGAATAAATTCCGTCAAATAAGAAACCGAAAGCGATAAAGTAGATAAATACCTCACCGGAAGCAATCGGCTGGAATATGAGTAATAGGCCTAATAGTAAAAGAATTAGTGCAAGCCATTTTGCATTACGTTCCATGAGTGATACCATGCTGTCGGACTTTCTTGATTTAATGAAAATAAAGATGGCGTCAATTACCATCCAGATGCCGATTGTGGTTGGGAGTACTAATGGTAGGAATGCAAATCCGCCGGATATTAAATAGATACCGAATAGAGCATTGATAATGCCGCTGATAAGATACCAGCCGCTACGTAATTCAGACGATAACGTAAAATAATTTATAATAGAGCTGACCGCACTGACGAAAAAGATAATAGAAAAAAGCCAGGCAAAAGCTATGAGATTAATAACGGGATTTAAGAGTAAGAATATCCCCAGGATAATGCTTACAATACCCGATAAAATAAAGAAGAATTTGCTTGAACCACTCATAATAATTCCTCCAATCATTGGTACTGCTTATTTACAGTATGCATGAGGTCATGGGGGATATCAAATTGTAACGATAAAACTGTGTTTTCACAAAACTCACATGTCCATCCTGTTGACACAGTTCTATAGAATACCGTATAATACCTTTATATCTTAAATACGAGCTATGAATGGGTATAAAGGTTTACAGATCCTGCTTTCAGAGAGTTGCCGGTTGGTGCGAGGCAATAGAGGTTGTACGCTGACACTCTCCCGTGAGCTTTGGTGGCGAATGTAGCAGTAGTCATCGACGGTGGTTCCGTTATACCCGCAACGAGTCCCAATTAGGGTGGTACCGTGTTATGAATATAACGCCCCTTTGAGCAACGACAGTTGTTCTGAGGGGCTTTTTTTATTGTAAAAGTCTAGTAAAATTACTGATTTGATGTATCTACGTTGGCTTCAGCCGAAATAGCGTTGGAATCGGCGATTTTACTAAACTTTCACAATAGATAGATATAATACAGCGTTATGTTTTATTAGTATAGAAAAGGTGAAGATTATGGATCAAAATCGCGTATATTTCTTCGATACAACCCTTCGTGATGGGGAACAAACACCAGGTGTATCTTTACAAACTCCTGAAAAAATTGAAATTGCGAAAGGTCTAGTACGCCTCGGCATCGATGTAATCGAGGCTGGTTTCCCAGCAGCATCCCCTGGGGATTTTGAAGCAGTACAAACGATTGCACGCGAAGTGAAAGGCGCAACAATTTGTGCGTTGGCACGTGCTAATGAAAAGGACGTACAAAAAGCGATTGATGCGTTGAAAGATGCGGAACGTAGCCGTTTGCATGTATTCATTGCTATTTCTGAACTTCATATGGAATATAAATTAAAAATGACTCGCCAAGAGGTATTGGATAAGGTTAAATCTGTATTGGCATATGCAAAAGGTAAGGTTGATGAAATCGAGTTCTCCGGTGAAGATGCGGCACGCTCTGATTTAGATTTCGCATGCCAAGTATTTGGTGTTGCCATTGCTGGTGGTGCAACAATTATTAATGTACCAGACACAGTAGGTTACATGAACCCTAATGAGTTCGGTGATAAAATCCGCTATATTAAAGAACATACACCAGGCATTGAAAATGCAATTATCTCTGTTCATTGTCATGATGACTTAGGTCTTGCTAATGCAAATACGTTAGCTGCTATTAAAGCAGGTGCACGACAAGTAGAAGGCACAATTAATGGCCTAGGCGAACGGGCTGGTAACGTAGCGATTGAAGAAGTTGTAATGGCTCTTAAAACACGCCACGAATACTTCGACGATCTTCAAGTGAACATTGATACAAAACAATTTACGAAAGTTTCTAAACTCGTAAGTCGTTTGACAGGTGTCGTAGTTCCTCCAAATAAACCAATCGTAGGTTCCAACGCCTTTGCTCATGAGTCTGGTATTCACCAACATGGTATGATGAGTAATCCTGAAACTTACGAAATCATGACTCCTGAGTCCGTAGGTGCTGAAAAAACAGACCTCGTATTGGGCAAACACTCCGGACGTCATGCCTTTGCTGATCATTTGGCAAAACTTGGTTTCCAATCTTTCACAGAAGAGAAAATCAATGACCTCTTCGCTAAATTCAAAGAATTGGCAGACCGTAAAAAACAAGTATACGATGATGATATCATCGCTCTTGTAGTAGATAACTTACATCACAAAAAAGCATTTGAGCTTGTGGCTCAATACTATAAATTGGGTGAAAAAGGCTACGCTTATGCAGATGTTCGCCTCATGACTCCAGAAGGTGAAAAAGCTGATGCTGCCGTTGGTGATGGTCCTGTAGACGCATCCCTTAAAGCAGTTGAACGTGTGGTTGGCTTGCCAATTAGCTTAAAAGATTACCAAATCCGCGCTATCACAGCCGGTAAAGATGCCCTTGGGGAAGCAACCCTTAAGGTAGAATATAACGGTCGCTTGTACCATGGTCGTGGTATCAGCACCGATATCGTTAAATCAAGTGTAAACGCATATATTAATGCAGTTAACTCAGTATTCCTAGCTATGGAGCTAGAACAACAGGAGGAAAAATAATATGGGTATGACCATTACTGAAAAGAATATGGCTCGCCACGCGGGTCTTGATGTTGTAAAACCGGGCCAAATCATCGAATGTCATTTGGACGCTGTTTTGATGAACGACATCACATTCCCACCAGCGCGTAAAGAGTTCTTAAAGATCGGCAAACCTGTATTTGACCGTCATAAAATCTACTTGGTGCCTGACCATTTTACACCAAACAAAGATATTCAATCCGCTACACAAGCGAAAGTCATGCGCGATTTCGTACGTGAACATGGCATTACAAACTACTTTGAAGTCGGTAGAATGGGTATCGAGCACGTTATTTTGCCAGAAAAAGGCCTTATCGGTCCTGGGGAAATGATGATCGGTGCTGACTCCCACACTTGTACATATGGTGCGGTAAATGCATTCTCCACAGGCGTAGGCTCCACTGATGCGGGCGTAGCTATGGCAGAAGGTAAAACTTGGTTCAAAGTGCCTGAAACAATTAAGGTTGAACTTATCGGCAAACCTAACAAATGGGTAACTGGTAAAGACGTAATCCTTGATTTGATCGGTCAAATTGGCGTAGATGGTGCTCGTTATATGGCCCTTGAATTTGCTGGTGACGGCGTACAGCACATGACTATGGCTGACCGTCTTACAATCTGTAACATGGCTATCGAAGCTGGCGGTAAATGTGGCGTATTCCCTTACGATGCAGTAACTGAAGAATACATCAAAGGCCGCGTAAACCGTCCTGTTGAGCCAATCGCTCCAGATGCCGATGCAGTATATGCTCAAACGATTACAATTGACTTGTCCAAATTGCAACCAGTTGTAGCATTCCCTCATTTGCCATCCAACACACATTACATCAACGAAATCGACAAAGATATTAAAATTGACCAAGTTATCATCGGTTCTTGTACAAATGGTCGTTACGAAGACTTGGTGGCAGCTGCAGAGATCTTCAAAGGTCGCAAAGTAGCTCCATTCGTTCGTTGTATCGTAATCCCTGGTTCCCAAGATGTATACGACCAAGCTATGAAAGATGGTTTGTTAGACATCTTCATTCAAGCTGACTGCGCTGTGTCCACGCCAACATGTGGTCCATGCCTTGGCGGTTACATGGGTATCATGGCTGAAGGGGAACGTACAGTTTCCACAACAAACCGTAACTTCCGTGGTCGTATGGGTCACGTTGATTCTGAAGTATATTTGGCAAGCCCTTACGTGGCGGCAGCAAGTGCTGTATTAGGCCGCATTGCAGGCCCTGAGGAGGTTTAATATGGATTTTGAAAGCAAAAAAATCTGGCGCTACGGCGACGATGTAGATACAGACGTAATCATTCCAGCTCGTTACTTGGCGATTGCCGATTGGAACGAATTGGCTGAACATGCGATGGAAGATATTGATACTACTTTCGCCCCAAATGTGAAGGCTGGCGAAATTATGGTCGCAGGCAAAAACTTTGGTTGTGGTTCCTCTCGTGAACATGCACCAGGCGTTATCAAAGCAAAAGGTGTACCTGTTATCATTGCACACTCCTTTGCACGTATTTTCTTCCGTAATGCCATCAACATCGGTTTACCTGTAATTGAAATCGGTGAACAAGTTGATCGTATCGATGCTGGCGATGCAATCGGCGTAGATTTGTCTAAAGGTATCGTGTACAACTTGACTAAAAACGAACAATACCAAGGCACTGAATTGCCACAATTCATTCAAGATATTGCGGCAGCAGGTGGTCTTGTGAACTTTGCGAAAAATCGTAAATAAAGGCTGATGAGTTTGTGGTTCATTTATGAGCATTTACTAGATGGAGAGGTAATATGAGCGAAAAGAATATCGTATTGATCCCTGGCGATGGTATCGGTACTGAGATTATTGCTGCAGCGAAGGCTGTGTGTGATGTGGCTTTTGAGAAAGCCGGTGTAAAGGTTAATTGGATTGATAAAAAAGCGGGTGGTGCGTCTATTGATGCATACGGCGTTCCTTTGACTGAGGATACTATCGAGGCTTGTAAAGCTGCTGATGCTGTGTTGCTTGGTGCTGTAGGCGGTCCTAAATGGGATAATGTAGATCCTTCTATCCGTCCTGAAAAAGCAATCCTTGGCCTTCGTAAGGAGCTTGGTTTGTTCTGTAACTTGCGTCCTGTAAAAATCTATCCTTCTTTGCAAGAGTATTCCCCACTTAAAAAGGAACTCGTGCAAGATGTAGATTTCGTTATCGTTCGTGAGTTGACTGGCGGTATTTACTTCGGTGAACGCGAAGAGGCACAAGGTGAAGGTGCTAACGAGTTCGCTTGGGATAAAGAAACTTACAGCCGTTACGAAGTAGAACGCATCATGGATATTGCTATGGAAACAGCTCGTAAACGTAACAAAAAGGTTGTATCCGTAGATAAAGCAAATGTATTGGCTTCCTCTCGTTTGTGGCGTAAAATCGCGCAAGAGAAAGCGGCAGCTAATCCAGATATCACAACAGATTACTTCTATGTGGATAATACAGCGATGCAACTCGTTGTAAATCCTGCACAATTCGACGTTATCGTGACAACAAACTTGTTCGGCGACATCTTGTCCGATGAAGGCGCTGTTATCTCTGGTTCCATCGGGCTTTTACCATCTGCATCCATGGGTACAGGCACAGCATTGTACGAACCAATCCACGGTTCCGCACCAGACATCATGGGCCAAAACTTGGCGAACCCATTGGGCACAATCTTGTCCGCAGCTATGATGTGCCGTCATTCCCTTGATTTACCTCAAGTGGCTGATGCTATTGAAAAAGCTGTTGAACAAGTCCTCGTTGACGGTTACCGCACAGGCGATATCTACCGTGAAGGTTTGAAGCGCGTTGGTACAACAGAAATGGCACAAGCTGTTATCGAACGTCTTTAATACTAAAAATAAGAGAGAGGGAGAAGGTCCCTCTCTTTTTTCGAGCGGGAGGGGTTATGTTACCATATGTTCTACTAGCCTTATCTATAGGGCTAGAGTTGTTTGCAACGACCATGCTGAAAGCATCTGACGGGTTTACGAGACCTTTACAGACCATTGCCTGTGCGCTTGGCTACATAGGGTCGTTTTATACGTTAACCCATGTGTTGAAATATATTCCGCTGAGCGTTACCTATGCTACATGGTCTGGCGTGGGGCTTGTTGTGACAACTTTGATTTCTGTCTTTATCTTTCACGAAGGCATTAATATTTACACTGTGCTAGGTATTGCTTTAATCGTAGTAGGCGTAGTGATCCTTAATTTGTGGGGAAATGTAGGACACTAGATATATTAACTAAGGAGGCCTTTATGAATTCTTCGATGTATCGAAATCTAACCATTACTGCTTTGTTGATGGCATTAGCCATCATGATTCCTATTATGATGCCTCTGAAAGTTGTCATTCCACCGGCGTCGTATACGTTGGCTAGCCATGTACCTATATTCCTAGCTATGTTCTTGTCTCGCAAGATGGCCGCTTGTGTAGTCATAGGTTCTACACTTGGTTTCTTTGTAGCCGGCTTCCCGCTTGTCATTGTTATGCGCGCGGCCTCTCATATCATCTTTGCCTTGATGGGGGCTTACTATATTAAACATCATCCAGGCGTATTGACTGGGGCGTTATCCTTTGCTGCTTTCAACCTTGTATGTGCCATCATTCACGCCATCGGTGAAGTACTTGCATGCCTCTTGTTCTATACTACGACTACAATGCCGAATATCGATCTTATCTACGTTGTATTTGTCCTTGTAGGTGGCGGTACCATCATTCATAGCATGGTTGATGGATATATTGCGTTATATATCTATAAAGCTATCCCTGGATTATCTAAGACAGGTAATAATTAGCTCATACTTAGATTATTTAAGCTCGGCAATACATAATGAGTTCGTATTCTAGATTGTCTAAATCGGGTAATAAGTAATCAGCCCTTATTATTACATACATTCATAACCACTCATGGGAAATCAATGTGTACTAATGTACAGCATATGATTTCCTATGAGTGGTTTTTTATAATAATTCTCAAATCTGTATCTGCAGATACGGACTTAACAATGCGATATGGGTATAATAAAACCATAGTTAATGACCGAGTTGTGATATATGCATAACAGTATAGATAGATCTATACATAGATACCACATAGGCCATACATATTGTTAATTGTGAAAGACTTTCACAAGAATTATGGAGGTTATTATGAGAAAGCATATAAAAAATAACGTATCTTGGGTTGGTAAAATTGACTGGGAATTACAAGAGTTCCACGGTTCAGATTACAGCATTAACAATGGCTCTAGCCAAAATGCGTACTTGATTGAAGAGGAAAAGACAGTCCTCATCGATACTGTGTGGAAACCACATTCCTCTGAATTTATTGATAATTTGGAATCTGAAATTGATTTGAATAAGATTGATTTCATCGTATGTAACCACGGCGAAGTCGATCACAGCGGTTCTTTGCCAGCATTGATGGAAAAAATCCCTAATACTCCGATTTATTGTACAGAAAACGCTGTTAAATCCTTGGTTGGTCAATACCATCATCCAGAATGGAATTTCAAAACTGTAAAAACAGGGGATTCCGTAGATATCGGTAACGGTAAGTCCTTGGTATTCGTAGAAATGCGTATGCTCCACTGGCCTGATTCCATGGCGACGTATATGACTGGCGACAATATCTTGTTCTCCAACGATGCGTTTGGTCAACATTTTGCGGTAGAAGAATTGTGGGCTGATAAGGCTGATCAATGCCGTTTATGGGCAGAGGCGATGAAATATTACGCTAATATTTTGAACCCATTCTCTCCATTGGTAAAAGCAAAGGTTGAAGAGATTCAAAAGCTTAACTTGCCAATCGATATTATCGCTACAAGTCATGGTGCTATTTGGCGTGAAAATCCATTGCAAATCGTAGAGAAGTACTATGAATGGTCCCAAGCATACCAAGAAGACCAAATTACAGTGGTATATGACACCATGTGGGATGGTACGAAGAAATTGGCTCATAAAATTGCCGATGAAATTGCTAAACAATCCCCAGATACTCGTGTAAAAATCTTTAACATCAGTAAAACCAATAAAAATGACATCATGACAGAGGTATTCAAGTCTAAAGCCATTGCTGTTGGTTCTCCAACAGTAGGGAATAGCGTTATATCTTCCGTGGCAGGCTGGCTCGACTTCTTACGTGAGTTGAAGTTCAAAAATAAAAAAGCTGCCGTATTTGGTACCTACGGTTGGTCTGGTGAATCTACGAAGGTACTTCGTGAAGAATTAACTAAATATGGTTTCTCTGTGGTGGAACCTGAAATTAAATGTAACTGGAATCCAGATGCAGATGATTTTGGTAAAGCAGAAGAACTTGTAAAAGCCTTGTTGGCTTAATATATAAAAAGCTCCTAACGTTAATATAACGTAGGAGCTTTTGGTTTTTATGATAGCTATAGAAAGAATATGGATGCTGTATATATAGATTAAGCCTTGTTTTGTAAACTTATGCGAATATTTTGGGTGATATGTGTATACTTATCAACTTATTTAAGTAGATGTAGAATACTATTAAGAATAAAAATAAAATTATTATAAAATTCAGAAAAATGATAAATTATTCTCTCATTGGTGCTTCAGAAAATGCTCATGAAATTAATATGAATAAGGACTGATAGGCTATTTGAAATATTTATAAAACTTATTAAAGCGATGATTATTTATAAGTTATACAATATATGTTCTGTAGAATCCTTAAAAAGGTGTGATTTTTCTTACTCATCATTAAAAATGATGAGCATATTGATACAACAAAGAATGCCAGTAATCATGCTATTTTTTGGAATTATGAAGAGTTATTAATGAACTTTATATGGGAAAAAGGCTTGTTTATATCGTAAAACTTTGATATCCTATGCGGGTAATCAACAATATAAATTTTTCTTAAATTGAATCAAATATATTTCTTATGTGAGAAGTGAGAAGTATATTTTATCAGCCCGAGGAGAGAGGCGGAACTTAGAGAGGTTGAAAAATTGTATTGTGTTTGGTTAAGAATTTTAATTTAGTGAGGGTGTAAGATGAGAGAAAACAAACATTCCAAAAAATTAGCGTTTGCTGTATTAGCTGCTGCTGCAGCTGTAGGTGCTACTGTTGCTCCTGTAAGTGCAGCTCCTGTGACTACTGCTGGTGGTTTCATCTCTGCAGCAGGTAATGCTACTGCATCTCCTGATGCACATAACAATGTATCTTATGGTGTTGTTGCTAATGGTACAGCTACTAGCATCGCTGTAGGTCAAGGTAACTCTATTACAAGTGCTAATGGTTCTAGCAGTGCATACGGTAACCAAAATACTGTTAATGGTAACCAAGCTAATGCTTTCGGTGATGGTAACACTGTAACAGGTGCATATGCACAAGCTTTCGGTGATGCTAACATTGCTAAAGGTACAAATGCGATTGCTTATGGTTATAACAATACTGTAGATGGTACAACTAAAAACTACCGCGATCGTACTTTCGATAATGAACCTGATGCAGCTACACTTCAAACTGGTTCTTGGAACAGTAATTCTGTAGCTATCGGTTCTAAAAACACTGCATTAGGTAGCTCTGCATTGGCAGTAGGCAACGAAGCAAAAGCTAAAATGAGCGAATCCGTTGCTATCGGTCACGAAGCTCAAGCTGACAAAACTTGGGGCATTGCAATCGGTACTCGTGCAACAGCTTCCGATGTACGTTCTTTAGCTCTTGGTCACCAAGCAAAATCCGCTGGTTACAAAGCTAATGCTATCGGTGCTGATGCTACAGCTAATGGCAACCATGCTAATGCTATTGGTTCCTCTGCAACAGCTACTGGTGATCATGCACAAGCATTCGGTGCTGGTGCTCAAGCAACAGGCGTACGTACTAACGTATTCGGTTCTGATGCAGCTGCAACTGCTGACTATAGCATTGCAATCGGTAACAAAGCTAATGCATCCACTGCAAACTCCATTGCATTAGGTGCTAACTCTACTACTCGTTCTGCAACAAATGTAACTAACGCAACTGTAGCTGGTCATACATTTGGTGGCTTCGCAGGTACTAGCCCTGTAGGCTCTGTATCCGTTGGTAAAGCTGGTGAAGAACGCCAAATTCACAACGTAGCAGCTGGTAAAATTTCCGCTGATTCCACAGATGCTGTAAACGGTAGCCAATTGTACTCCGTAGCAAATGATTTACAAACTCAAATCAACAACTCCACACCAGGTCAAATCAACAATAATATTACTAACTTGAACAACCGAGTTGGCAATGTTGAAAAACGCGTTAATAAAGTAGGTGCAGGTTCTGCTGCATTGGCTGCTTTACATCCATTGGACTTCAACCCAGATGACAAATGGACAATCGCTGCTGGTTATGGTCACTACCACAATGCTAACTCCGCTGCATTGGGCGCGTTCTACCGTCCTAACGAAGATACAATGTTCTCCGTTGGTGGTACTGTAGGTACTGGCGAAACTCAATTGAACGCTGGCGTATCCCTTCGTCTTGGTAAACGTTCCCCTGAGTCCCGTTCTCGCGTAGCTATGGGCCGTGAAATTGCTGAATTGAACGCACGTCTTCAAGACATGGAAAACAAATATAACAACTTGTTACAAATCTTGACTCCACATGCAATCGATCCTAGCAAAACTGCTGAATTCCCAGACGTTCCTCGTAACCACTGGGCTTACCAATATATTAGCCAATTGGCTGGTAATGGTATCCTTGTTGGCTACCCTGATGGCACGTTCAAAGGCGACGTTAAGATGACTCGTTACGAATTCGCTACTATGTTGTACCGTGCACTTCAAAATGGTGCTCCTATCGATGACAACATGAAACGTGCTATGAACGAATTCGGTCCTGAATTACAAAATATTCGTCTTAACCACTTCCGTGTTGACCGTATTTCTGGTGCTGACAACGATCGTCATAAAACAGAACGTGTTCGCGTTAACAACGAACCTAAAACTCAACGCGACGTATACGGTTCCCGTATTAACCAATAATACGTTGATAACAACTTCCCCTCGAGCTTGTGAAAGCTCAAAAACAGGATGTATCCTAGTGATACATCCTGTTTTTTTATGCTTATATAGAATTGATATATTAACCCTGAAATATAAATAGTGAAATTAATATTTATACATCTTATGTATGTTGGATAACTTTTATAATAGAAAGATACTAGTATTACAATATGTTATTCTGTGTTTTCTTATTGGGTATAAAAACTTCGTATAATATTTATGTAAAAATCTTGAAAGTAAATACATATAGGTGTATAATAACGTTCATAAGTAATAAATATACATAGTTTATGAATAAAAATATAGATATGAGGGAAAGACCATGAAAGAATTTAGACAATTAACTGTAGCAGATACAGCGGAATATCATAAGGTATTAATCGACGGCTATGCAGCGATTAAGGACTATCCGATTACATTCGATGCTATCGATTTTACAGAGGAAGAATCCAAAGAATGGATCGAGACCTATCCTGTATATGGATTGTATATTGATGGACAACTTGTAAGCTCTATTACATTCTGTATGCCGTGGGTGAAATATTCTACACCGGATAAATTTCCACACATCGCTCACTTTGTAACCGCACCAGAGTTTAAAGGAAAAGGTTATGCTCGGGAAACTCTTGGCTATGCTGAAGAATTATTGATTAACCAATTTAAAACGCCTGCTGTTACATTGGGGACTGCAAAAGAACATCCATGGTTGCCTAAAATGTATGAGTCCTTTGGCTTTAAGGCCTATGACAAAGTTCATTTTAGAGGTAAACAACATACTACAATACTTTTCAAAAAAGATTTATTATAGAAAGCAAACCTTATACACTACTTACCTTTGATTTAGAATGTCTTTATAATTCGACATAATAACAGAATCAAATGTAATTGATGTATAAGGTTTATTTGTTTATGCAAAAAATACGTGTTTGGGTATATAATGTAAACATATGTAGTATGTCTATGGACTATGGGATAGGGTCATGGATGTTTTTTTGAAAGGATGTGAGACTATGTTAGTCTTATCTGGTATTTTAGTGATGGTCATCGGTCTGATGCTGCGCTTTAATGCCTTGTTAGTTGTCGTAGCCGCAGGTTTTGTAACGGGCCTTGCAGGTGGTCTCAGTATCAACGATATCGTTGGTGCCATTGGTGAGGCCTTTGTTAAAAATCGTTATATGTCATTATTTATTTTGATTTTACCTGTTATTGGTCTTATGGAACGTCACGGCTTGCGTGAACGGGCAGAAATTTTAATCGGTAAGATCAACGCAGCTACTGCTGGTCGTATCTTTATGATTTACTTATTTGTACGCCAAGTAACAGTAGCCTTTGGTATTAACATGTCTGGTATGGTTGCTATGGTTCGTCCATTGATTGCTCCTATGAGTGAAGCTGCTGTAGCACAAGGTCGTCCAGTATCTCAACGCACTCTAGATAAGGTACGTGGTATAGCTGCTTCTGCAGATAATACAGGTAACTTCTTTGGTCAAAACTTATTCCTTGCTGCTGGTGGTTTATTACTCATCAAAGGCGTTATGGAACAATTGGGCTATTCTGTTGAATTAACAGATATGGTATTGTACGGATTGCCAACTGCTGTTTGTGCATATATCGTTAACTTCATTCGCTTTATTATCTTCGATAAAACAATTCAAGCCTATGTAGCTCGTGACGAAGCGGATATGAAAGCTGGTAAATTAGTACCTAATGAATTCAATATCCTTGTTACACCAGAAGAATTAGCGAAAGGGGGCAAATAATATGTTAGAACTACTCTATAAAATGCAGCCCTTAGATTATGTATATCTTCTTGTAGGGATTATTCTATTTATCTTTGCCATTCAATCATTTTTAGATAAAGAACATAAATATCGCATTGGTACAGGTTTATTCTGGCTCTTGTACAGTGTATCCTTTATCTTTGGCTCTTATCTCTCCAAGGAAATTAATGGTTGGCTCGTAATTGCTATGGCGGTTATCGTGTTGGTAAAACAACTTGGCAAGGGCAATTACTTTGAATCTGCTATCGAATTTAAAAAAGGCGAAGCTGTCCGTATTGGTAATGTTATCTTTGTTCCAGCTTTACTTGTTGGTATTATTACATTTATCATCGGATTCTTTACTAAGTTAGGTGCTCTTGTTGGTCTAGGTATTGCGGCCATCATCGCTATGTGTGCTGCTCTTTACATCACAAAGGGTAAACTTAACCAAGGTTTCCATGAAGGTCGCCGTCTTATCGATGCGATCGGTTGGACTGCTATTTTGTCCCAATTATTGGCGGCTCTCGGCTATCTATTTAATTTGGCTGGCGTTGGTAAAATTATCTCCAGTGCCGTCGCAAGTGTAGTACCAGCTGACAATGTATTCCTCGTTGTTGTAGCATACTGTATCGGTATGGTTATCTTCACCATGATCATGGGTAACGCCTTTGCTGCATTTGCCATGATTACAAGTGCCATCGGTATTCCAATGCTTGTCGTAGCGCATGGTGCTAACCCAGCTGCTGTTGGTGCTATTGCAATGCTTGCTGGCTATTGCGGTACATTGATGACTCCTATGGCGGCCAACTTCAACATCGTACCGGTAGCGCTCCTTGAAATGCGCGATCAATACGGCGTTATTAAAGCACAACTTCCAATTGCATTAATTATGCTCGTATTGAACATCCTATTGATGTATTACTTTATTTAAACCTTTCGTGAAAGCACGATATTCTTATGAGATTATATGATTATCTTTACAAAATCATAAGATATATCGTTATGAGGTAGTGTGATGAAAACAATTTTGATTACCGGTTTTGATCCATTCGGCGGTGAACCTATTAATCCTGCTTGGGAAGCGGTAAAAACGATGGATGGTTATACCGATGGTGATTATAAGGTAGTGACTCAAATGGTTCCTACTGTACGTTACAAATCTGTTGATACTGTGAAAGCTGCGGCTGAAGAGTGCCAACCAGATTTCATTCTATGTGTAGGTCAAGCAGGCGGTCGCCCAGATATTACAGTAGAACGTGTTGCTATTAACTGTGATGATTTTCGCATTCCAGATAATGGGGGCAACCAACCGGAAGATGAACCTGTTGTAGCCGATGGTCCTAGTGCATACTTTGCGACATTGCCTATTAAAAACATCGTTAATGCATTGCATCAAAATGGCATCCCTGCAAAGGTTTCTAATACTGCTGGTACCTTTGTATGCAATCACTTGATGTATGGTGTGTGTCATTATGCAGCGCAAAAGGACAACATCAAAGCGGGCTTCATGCATATTCCGTACTTGCCATCCCAAGTAGTGGATAAACCAAATCAACCAAGCATGGCTGTTGAAACTGTACGTGCTACACTAGAAACCATTGTTCACGTATTAGCTCATGGTGAAAGCTACAAGGCACAAGATATTAACTATACAACACCGCATGAATAAAAATCTCAGATGTACTAGTGTTTACTTCTGTGGAGTACGTAGTGATAGATTTAGCTTTCAATCACTATATAATGTAAGATTTAGTTCTTGATTATTATGTTATTTTAGTATGTACTTGGGTACATAAAATAAATTTAATATATGAGATATTGTGTGATATCTATATGAGAGAAGGTCTTTTTAATGAATAAAAAGTTGGTAGCAAGTTTAGTTTCCTGTATGGTATTGGGTTCTGTAAGTGTGTATGCAGCTAATCCATTTTCCGATGTAGATGCTTCTAGTTGGGCGTATCAATCTGTTGAGCAATTAGCAAATGCAGGTATTATTAATGGATACCCAGATGGAACTTTCAAAGGGAACAATCCTATTACGCGATACGAAATGGCTCAAATGGTAGCTAAGGCGATGGCTAACCAAGATAAAGCCAATGCGGAACAACAAGCTATGATCAATCGCTTGGCCGACGAATTTGGAAATGAACTCAACACATTAGGTGTACGAGTAGCCAAATTAGAAAATCAAGTTGGTAATGTAAAGGTGACTGGTAACTACCGTTTGCGTTACCGCGGCAGCGAGTTGAAAAATGATACCTATGCGTATGGTAAACATTCCTCCTTTGATTATCGTGCTCGTGTGATCTTCAATGCTAAGGTTAACGATAAAACTGATGCAGTCGTACGTATTCAAGGTTCTAGCGAATTCGGCAATAGCAATGCTACACAAGGTAAGATTAATCTTGCCTATGTAGATCATCATTTTGGTAAAGACACAACTTTGCGTGTAGGTCGTCAACTCTATACACCAGGTCTAGGTCTTATGTATGATGATCTCGTTGATGGTGCTCGCCTCATGTACAAACATGGCAAGCTCGATGTATCTGCTAGTTATGGTTACTGGTTGGGTGGTGCTCCTACTTACCAAACTAGAGAAAATACAGTTACTGCAGCTATGGTTGAAGTTAAGGGTAAACTTAATAAACATGTTACTCTTGGTGGTATGTATGGCCACTTCCATGATGGTAAATTGTACCAAGGCCAAGATGTGGATGCGTTGACAGGTAAACAAGTTAAATCCTTCATTGACTCTCCATACAAAAATATTTGGGGCCTCAACACAAATATGAACTTTAACCGTTGGAATGTATTCGGCGAATGGCTTACAGCTCCAGGCGTTTCTGATTCCCATGCTTGGATGGCTAGCCTTGGCTATGGTAACTATGACATTAAGAAAGCTCATACCTATAGCGTACGCGGTCAATACTACTACCAAGAAGGAAACTCTCCAATCTTCAGTAGTGCCTTTGCTCCTGCCTATAGCTTCTACAATCAACACTATGTAGATAATAAAGGCGTAGCTCATGTACGTAATGGCTTTAAAGGTTTCGTAGCGAATGTAAACTATGTACCATTCCAAAACGTATCCATCGGTGCTTACTATGGCTTCGGCAATAAAGACATGGACGGTAATAAATTAGGTGATTACTGGCGTACAGATGTAAACTTCATGTTCTAATATATGTTGTTTGCCTAACACATAATCTAAATAAAGCTCGAGTTATATCTAGAAAAGATATGGCTCGGGCTTTTTGTTTTCAATAATCATTATAAATTTTTAAATACCTACTATTGACATAGGTATTTAAATAATATATTATAGACACACAATCATATTAAGTTAGTAGGAATAAGTGAGGGATATCACAGTAGCTTTCAAAATAAGAATTGTAAGGCCAATAGAGATAACCTCCATAAGGAGTATAGAATGAGTGAACACGTAGATGTAAGCAACATCAAGGATCCTAGTATCGCGGCAGCTCGAAAAGAGGTTGAGTTCCAACGTGCTATGAATCCTTGTCCCATCGATTTTTCTGAGTTTCAATCTAGTAACCCTCGTTCTCAAGGGGAACAAAAGGAGTATGAAGGTAAAGATGCTTCGAATTTTAACCGTCGTCAAAAATATTCTGATAGCGAAGAACCTCAATTCACAACACCTTTTGGCAGTGAACCAGGGCTTTTACCTGTAGAAAAAGACCGTTACCGTCTTGTATGGTCTAAACATTGTCCTTGGGCTCACCGCATTGCCATTGCCATCGATTTACTTGGTTTAGATAAAGTGATTTCTAAAGGTACAGTTGATCCATTGCGTCCAGCAGGCGTTATTGCGGACTGGTTCTTTACCCTTGATAAAGACGAAAAGGACCCAGTACTCGGCATTCACTCCTTAGGTGAAGCGTACCGGAAAGGTGACCCTAACTACGACGCACGTTCCACAGTGCCAGCTATCGTAGATGTTACAACTGGTGCAGTAGTAAACAACGACTACCATGCATTGACTACAGAATTAGCATTGGGCTTCAAAGATTTCATCTCCCCTGATGCTCCAGATATTTACCCAGAAGAATTGCGTGCCGATATTGATGCATTGAACGTTATCATCTACGCTGACTTCAACTTGGCTGTAAACCTAGCAGCTCTTGTAACAAACCAAAAAGATTACGAATACTATTATGACCGTATCTTTGCTCGCTTAGACTGGCTCGAAGAGCGCCTTAGCAAGCAACGTTACTTGATGGGTGATACTATTACAGATCCAGATATTCGTATCTTCCCAACATTGGCACGCTTTGACCTTGTGTTCTACCAAAAATACTTGGTTAACAAAAAACGCCTCGTAGACTATCCAAACCTTTGGAATTACGCGAAAGACTTGTACTCCAATCCAGCATTCGGTGGTACCACAGACTTCGACTCCATGCGTAAACGTTTCTACTATGTAGACCATACGCCATTTGAAGATCTACCACGCCTTGTTCCAAAAGGTCCAGACGACTCCATTTGGTTAGAACCAAATGACCGTGCTGAAAAATTTGGTAAATAATTAGATAAATAAATATATCATTGTTAAATACTTGATAGATTACCTATTCAATTATAAATAGCTCAAAGGAGGACCCATGGATTTAGTAACACAGACGATTGTGAACTATATAGAACAAACGGATGTGACGAACCGTGAGGACCTCCTGTCAGTGGCTCGCATTGCCTTTCTAGATTATCTGGCGTCCTTAGCTCCGGCTGAGACGGAACAGGCCGTTCAGAACTTGGCTCGGTTCATCGGCATTAATGGAGAAAATATATCTAAAGCTGATAAAGCGCTGTATTATGGTTTTGCCTCCCATTATCTTGATTTTGATGATGCGCAGGCAAATTTGGCGGGTCACTTTAGTACTGTTTTATATTCTGCTCTACTAGCAGTGCTGGCTCCCACAGATACGTGGCATGATTTCCTTCGTGCCTATATCATCGGGGCCGAGTTAGAGGGTATCATTGGTGCCCTCATCAATCCTGCCCATCGGACCCAAGGATGGCATTCTACGGGGACCGTTGGTGTTATTGGGGCGGCGGCCGCTATAGGCGCTTTGCGAGGCCTTCATGGTGAAAGCTTGGCTCAGCTCCTGTCTCTGGCTGCTACTCAATCGGCGGGCATGTTCTTTCAAAGTGGTACAGATGGTAAGCCGCTCCATGCGGGACTAGCAGCACGCAATGGCGTATGGGCTTACGAACTGTTACAACATACATCACTTCAAACAAGTACAAAACCATTTGACCCTGAACGGGGTTGGTTTAAGACCATCGGTAATATTACTGTTACATCAAATGACATCGCTAGTCGTTGGCTAGCGCCAGGGCAACTCATTGACCCTGGTTTATGGATGAAAGTCCACCCGTATTGCTCGGCAGCTATTTGTGGCGCTGAAGCAGCAGAAACCGTGGCACATAGTATATATACTACATCTTCTTCGTATGTGTCTAAGCACTACAACGTTTCACCAGATGCAGAGGAGCAAGGTAAACGTAGACTATGTGCCACCCTCGTTTCTTCCCTTTGGGATGATATAGATAGAGTTACTGTACACTTCCCGCCTGGTGCTGATGCAGCATTGCGGTATACAGCGCCAACAACAGGTCGAGAAGGGCAGTTTTCCATAGAGTACATCGTGTACCAAGTCCTCGCGTATGGAGCGGTACAGGATGAACTATTTAAGATTGATACCATAGACCAATCAGTACGAGACTATATGTCGCGTATAGAGCGTGTCTATGACTTACCAAAAGTAGTCCAAACTGAGCGGATTACGAAAGTAACCGTTACATTGAAGACTGGTGATACTTTCACAGAAACGGTGAACAATCCGAAAGGATCGCCGAATAATCCTCTTACATTAGAGGATATACGCATAAAACTCGGCCTTACATTAAAGGCTGATCAAATAGATAGAATGATTGAGGCTTTCACCCATACCAATGAGGTGGAACCATTCCTGCAAATATTGCGAAAAGAAGGAGTTTTACATGTTTAATACAAAGAAATTGACGAAATTATTCGCCATCGGCGCATTGGCACTAGGCGTGCTTGTTGTAGCGGGTTGTGGCGATGATACATCTAAGGACGCAAAGGTAAATCCTGATGCGAAAGTGATTAACGTAGCTACACGCGGTACAGTTCGCCCGTATTCTTACACAGATGATAACGGCAACCTTACAGGTTTTGACGTAGAGTTGTTGAAAGAAATTGAACGTCGTAATCCAGACCTTCACTTCAACTTCAAGCCGATGGCCGTTGACGCTGCCTTCGTAGCAATGGATGCAGGCCAAGTAGATATGATCGCTAACCAAATGCGTCGTAACCCAACACGTGAATCAAAATACTATTACACAAATGAGGTTAATAACTACTCCACACGTAAATTAGTGGTGAAAAATGATCGTAATGACATTTCTAAATTAGATGATTTGAAAGGCAAAAAAATCGCCGTTACTACATCCTCTGAGTTTAACGAATTAGTAAAACAATTCAATGAAACAGCAAATCCACCAATTGATATTATCTATACAGATAAAGCAGGTGCTGAAACATTGAACCTCGTTGCTACTGGCCGTGCCGATGCAGCAGGTGAATACGAATACGTTATTAACTCTGCTATTAAAGACCGTGGTTTGCCACTCAAAGCTGTAGGCGATGTATTGGCAGTAGTACCAACCTACTTCTTGTCTAAACGTACAGACGACATGAAACAAGTAAACGAAAAAATCGATAAAACGATGAAAGAAATGCGTGCTGATGGTACGTTGAAAAAACTTTCTGAACAATATCTTGGTGGGGATTACACATTCGATCCAACACAAAAATAACGAATAGGCCGCTTTGGCGGCCTTATTCTATTATGTCTAGAAACGAGGTGCTACTGTGGGCAAGTATTTTGATGTGTCCTACATGATCCAAGCGTTTCCACAGCTCTTGAATTATGTTCACGTAACGGTGCTCATCACCGTTATTTCTGCCATCTTAGGTGTTATTTTGGGCTCTATTATAGCCATCATTCGCCTCAAGAAGGTGCCAGTATTAAACCAATTATTTATTGTATTTATCTCCTTCATGCGGGGCACGCCGTTCTTGGTACAACTATTTCTTATTTACTTTGGTGTGCCAGAAATCATGTCCCATATGGGGCTTAACATGAAAAATGTGCCAGGTCTCGTATTCGTATACGCCGTGTTTACTTTACATATCGCAGCGTATAGTGCCGAAATCATGCGCTCCAGTATCGATGCGGTGGCGCCTGGTGAGAAGGAAGCCGCTAAAAGCCTTGGTATGACTGAGTTCCAAAGCTATGTGCGCATCATCCTGCCGCAGGCTTTCACCATGAGTATTCCACCGTTGACGAACCTCGTTATCGGCATGTTGAAAGGAACGGCCCTCATCTTTAACGTCGGCGTTGTGGATATGATGCGTAAGGCGGACCTCATGGGAGGCAATAGCCAGCGTTATCTTGAGTTATTCGTAGACGCAGCCATCATTTATGGCATATTAATTATCATCGTGTCCCTCTTGGGCCGATTGCTTGAAAAACGTTTTACCGTTGCGGGCAAGGAAACGCAACGCATTTTGATCAGTGAGGAGTAGGGGCTTATGGGACATATTATTGATTCAACCTATATTTATGGCACCTTCTTTGCTGTCATTCCTTATGTGAAAGTAACCCTCATGATCACCTTCCTCAGTGTTGGTTTGGGTACAATCCTAGGACTATTAAGTTGCGTGCTACAACAAAATAAAGTACCTGTGCTCAGTCAGCTCAGCTACTTGTACGTATTGTTGTGCCGTAGTATTCCGAACATGGTTCTCTTATACCTCGTGTACTATGGCTTGCCAATTCTTTTCCTCGCCTTAGAGGATCAAACAGGGGTGCATGTGCCTTTTGAAAAGGTGCCAGCTACCTTTGTAGCCGTTGTAGGCTTAACCTTACACACAGGGGCGTATTTGAGTGAAATCTTCCGGGCTGCTTTACAATCTGTACCGAAAGGGCAAATGGAAGCGGCTCAAGCCATCGGTATGACTTGGTTCCAAGCGTTCCGTCGCATTGTATTGCCACAAGCGACAGTCTTTGCGTTGCCCCTATTTACTAACCAGTTCCTTAATACCATGAAGAGTACTAGTATTGTATTCGTTATTACCGTTATTGAACTATTTGGTGCTGCAAAGTTATATACAGAGGAAAATTCACAATATTTTGAGGCCTACATCGTGGTAGCCGGTCTATTCTGGGTGATGGGGATTGTCTTTGAGTTTATCTTCCATCGTTTAGAAATCTATGCAAGCAAATATAAACGAGGTAATGCATTATGATAGATATTAAACAAGTTCACAAATCCTTCGGGAACCGTGAAATTTTAAAGGGCATTGACCTACATGTGCCAACGGGCTCTGTAACGGTTATCCTTGGCCCGTCTGGTAGTGGTAAGACGACGTTCCTTAGAACGCTTAACTTCCTTGAAAAGGCCGATGCAGGGACAATGCAGTTAAATGATATTTCCGTAGACTTACATAAAGCATCTAACAAGGATATCTTAAATGTCCGCCGTAATACATCCATGGTATTCCAGTCTTATAACTTGTTCTCTAATAAGACTGTTATTGAAAATATTATGGAAGGCCTTGTAACGGTTAAGAAGATGAAAAAATCTGAGGCCCGTCAGATTGCTCAACGCTTCCTCAAGGAAGTAGGCATGGAAGGCTATGATGATTACTATCCAGTACAACTTTCCGGTGGTCAACAACAACGTATCGGCATCGCTCGTGCCCTTGCGATGGACCCAGAGGTTATTCTCTTTGACGAACCTACCTCAGCCCTCGACCCAGAGCTGGTAGGTGAAGTATTGGCTGTAATTCGCAAGATTGCGAAAGAACTCAAGGTTACGATGATTATTGTAACTCATGAAATTGGCTTTGCCAAAGAAGTGGCGGACCAAGTCGTATTCATGGAAGGCGGCGTAATCGTAGAACAAGGGGACCCTAAGGTTGTCCTTGAACATCCAAAAGAAGAACGAACACGCAAATTCTTGAGCCGTTACCTTACACTAGATAGTGAACAACCTCTAGATAGCGCAGCACTTTAAACGAGGTACATATGAAAGAATTTAGACAGTTAACCGTAGATGATGCAGCTGAGTATCATGAGGTGTTGATTGCGGGATATGCGGAGAATAAGAACTACCCTATATCCTTTGATGCCATCAACTTTAGCCAAGAAGAGTCTCGGGCGTGGATCTTAAAATATCCTGTATTTGGTCTCTACGTAGATGGCTCCTTGGTATGCTCTATTTCATTCCGTATGCCTTGGATCCCAAAGGCTACACCAGATGTATACCCGCACATTGCACACTTTGTGACAGCCCCTGAACATAAGGGGAAGGGCTATGCTCGTGAAGTCCTAGCTGAAGCAGAAGACTTGTTGCGCAATGTATATAAAACACCAGCCGTAACACTAGGCACTGCCGCAGAACACCCATGGCTTGCCAAAATGTATGAAGGCTTTGGCTTTAGAGAATATAAACGAACACAACTACCTGGGAAGGTACATACGACCATATTCTTTAAGAAAACATTGTAATAAGAACTCTAATTTTGGAGTCCTACCATACAAATAGCGACTAGTTAAGAAAATCAACTAGTCGCTATTTTTTATATGTTATTGCTATTCTAGACTTTACATGCATTAGTGATGCATTTAAAAATTATCGATACTATTTCGATAATAGATGTAATGTTATAATGAATGAAAATGTTACTATTTGTGGAGTGTGAATAGGATGTATGAAATTGTAAATGAACCAAATTTAACCATTGCTTTTGATATGGATACAGAGTTATCTCAATTTGGTGTGTTTGGCGTATATATTAAACAGGGCTACAATATCTGTGCTGGGTACATTGACCCTAGTGACTGGTCTGGTATTCATAGGGGATACAAAGAATTAGTTGAACTATATGAGAACTGTAAAGGCAAAGCAACCTTTACTTATGTATTAACTGGAGAAGGGGATACGCTTACATTCTCGTTAGATCAAAAGGGTGCTCTAACGATGGAGATTAACATCTGTACCATTTATAATTACAAATGTAATATGACTATTGAAATTTTAGATCAAACGTATTTACCAAAGTTTATTGAGTTCTTTAAAGTGTTTTTAGAGAAAGGGCCGAAATAAAAAGAGTCGCGTCTTTAAGATGCGACTCTTTTTTGTACCCAGTTTCTATATACAATTATTTTGTAACAACTTTAAGATCTACAGGGATTTTAGCTTCTACAGCTTCGCCTTTGATAACTTTTTGAGCTGTATCAATAGCGATTTTACCCATTTGGTCTGGTTGTTGAGCAATTGTTGCAGCCAATGTGCCGTCTTTAACAGCTTTGTCTGCATCAGCAGTACCGTCAAAGCCTACGATGAAGATTGTTTTGCCTGCGGATTTAGCTGCTTGGATAGCGCCCAATGCCATTTCGTCGTTATGAGCGAAGATAGCTTGTACGTCAGGGTTAGCTTGCAAAATGTTTGTTGCTACGTTCAAACCTTTTGTACGGTCGAAGTCAGCACTTTGTTTTGCTACTACTGTTAAGTCTTTGTCAGCTACGTTGTGGAAACCTTGGCCACGTTCACGTGTTGCGGAAGCACCAGGGATACCTTCGATTTCAGCTACTTTTGCAGCTTTGCCTACTTTATCAACGATAAGTTGTGCAGCCATTTCGCCACCTTTTACGTTATCGGAAGCGATGTGAGCTACTACTTTGCCTTTGTCAGCAGAGCGGTCAACAGTGATTACAGGAATGTTTTTAGCATTTGCTGCTTCTACGGAAGTAGAGATAGCTGCAGAGTCTACAGGGTTGATGATCAATACGGAAACGCCGCTTTCAAGTAAGTCGGAAATATCGTTTGCTTGTTTAGCTGGGTCGTTTTGAGCATCAACGATTTTAACTTTAAGACCAAGCGCTTTAGCTTGAGCCTCAACGCCTTCCTTCATAGTTACGAAGAATGGGTTGTTCAATGTGGAAACAGAGAAGCCGATCGTGCCGGATTTTTTGTCGCCGCCGTTATCAGCGCTTTTACCACAGCCTGCTACAAGACCGATAACCATAACGGCCATCGCCAACAGTAACAATAGTTTTTTCATAGGAACCTCCTAGGCTTTCTTGCGGTCTGCAAGAACCGCCAATAAAATGACAATACCTTTTACAACTTGTTGATAGAAACTGGAAACGTCGAGAATATTTAACCCGTTGTTGAGGGTACCGATAATGAGGGCACCGATTAATGTGCCAATGATATGACCACGGCCACCAGCAAGGCTTGTGCCGCCAAGAACTACGGCTGCGATAGCGTCAAGTTCATAGCCTGCACCTGCTGTAGGTTGTGCAGAGTTAAGACGAGATGTGATGATTGCACCAGCGATACCACAGAGCATACCAGTCAAGGCATATACGAAGATTTTAACGCGGTCAATCTTGATACCAGCAATGTAACTTACCTTTTCACTACCACCTACGGCGTATGTTTTACGGCCTAAGGATGTACGGCTCAATACGAACCAGAGTATGATGAAAGCAAGGAACATTGTGATAGCTGGAACTGGAAGGCCTGCAATATCCCCTTGGCCAAAGCCGTGGAATAGAGGGTCTTGGGTAAGACCGGAGATTGGGTTACCGTCTGTGAATACTAGCGTCGCACCACGGTAGATTGTCATGGTCGCCAAGGTAGCAATAAATGGAGCTACGCGGCCATAGGTAATAACGAGACCGTTAATACCGCCCAATACAAGGCCTGCACCGGCGGCTAATACGATCGCCAATACAGGGTCAGTACCAGTTACGATGAGGTTGGCCATCACGGCACTGGAGAGGGCGAGGATGGAACCAACGGATAAGTCGATACCGCCAGTTAAGATGACGAAGGTCATACCAAAGGCGATGATCGCATTGATGGATACTTGGCGCAACAAGTTACGCAAGTTAGAGAATTCAAGGAAACTGTCGTTCATGACAGAGATAATTACAAATAATAGGATGAGGCCGATGAGGGGGCCTAATTTTTTTACATATTGTAGAGCTTTGCTGTCCATTATTGTCCTCCTGTGGCTAATGTCATAATCGATTCTGGTGTTGCATCGCTGCGGTCCAAGATACCTGCTACGCGGCCTTCATGAATAACCATAACGCGGTCGCTCATGCCTAGCACTTCAGGTAACTCAGAGGACACCATGATAATGGACACACCATCGTTTGTTAATTCATTCATTAAATCATAAATATCACGTTTCGCGCCGATATCGATACCGCGCGTCGGTTCGTCCATGATGATAATGGATGGCTTTTTACCAACCCATTTTGCGATAACCACCTTTTGTTGGTTACCACCGGATAAGGACGATGCTGGTTCGTGAATAGATTGTGTTTTAACGCCTAGTTTTTTAGACAATTCGTCAGCAAAGGAATTGAGCTTGCCGCTATCAAGTACATGAGATGGGCAAATGTCATCAAGGTTCGGCAATGTAATATTGGAACCGATGGAGAAATCGAGGATCAAGCCTTCACTTTTTCTATTTTCTGTGATGAAAGCAATGCCAGCTTTGATGGCATCTTCTGGTTTTTTACAGTTGAGAACGGAGCCGTTTACTGTTACGGTACCGCCATTGTGTTTATCTACACCGAAGATGGCGCGCATGATTTCTGTACGGCCAGCGCCCATAAGGCCTGCTACGCCAAGGATTTCACCTTTGCGCAAGGAGAAGGAAATGTCGTTGTCGAAACCTTCAGGTTTGAGGTTATCAACACTCATCACTACTTCGCCTGGTGTTGTGGTGCGAGCAGGGTAGAACTCGTCAATAGAACGGCCTACCATGTGGCGTACCACTTCGTCTACAGAAATCTCAGATGTTGGTTTAGTGATGATGGTGTGACCATCACGCATAACCGTAATCTTATCGCATTCGCTAAATACCTCTTCCATACGGTGAGAGATATACACGATAGCAACGCCGCGGGCTTTCATTTTGCGCATCATTTTGAACAATGTCGCCGTTTCACGCTCGGTAAGGGCTGCTGTCGGTTCGTCCATGATGACAACCTTTGCATCTAACATCAAGATGCGAAGGATTTCCGTCATTTGTTGATGACCAACGGAGCAAAGGCCCGCCTCAGTAGTGAGCGGCAATTCGATGCCTAGTTCTCGGCATGTATTTTCCGCCTCAGCGAGCATCGCTTTTTTATCGAGCATGCCAAATTTATTGCGCTTTGGTCGCATTAAATATAGATTTTCTAATAATGTTAGATTTGGCCAAATGTTGAGCTCTTGGTGGATGAAAGCCACACCGTTTAGCTCGGCCTCTCTCGGGTTCGGGAAGGTGCGCTCTACGCCGTCGATGGTGATAGTACCAGCGTCTGCCTTGTGAATACCCGTAAGGATATTCATGAGTGTGGACTTGCCGGCCCCATTTTCGCCCATCAAGGCGTGAACCTCGCCCTCCTTGAGGGTAATACTAACATCGCGCAGAACTTGGTTCGTACCAAATGCCTTTGCAATGCCTGACATAACAATTTCCATAACTACTCCTATATGATTGGTGAAAGTATCGTTTACACTTATGTGCTGCGTTTTGTATGCGATTATCCTACGGACGGTCGCTGAAAATACAATCGGCGCGCAAGATAATGTTGGCATACGGAGACGCTTCACCAGTTCTAATAATGCATTTGCATTGTTTTGTAGCTTCTTTGAAAGCTTCATGGCTTGTTTCGATCCATTCATATTGATCGGATGGGAAGGTAGACTCCAAGAAGTTGTAAGCCTTTGGATTATTTTCTTTAATTTCTGTTGCCACATGAACTGCTTCGGATTTCATATGCTTAGCGATGACGGATACTACTTGCTCAAAGCTTGGTACACCAAAATCTAAGGCTAAGTCAATCTTTTGAACCCCTTCAGGTACTGGTAAGCCACAGTCGGAGATACAAATTGTATCTGTGTGACCTAAATCAGCAAGCACCTTAGCAATATGGCTATTTAAAATGCCGTGTCGTTGCATGGTAAACTCCTTATCTATTCAATATGTTAATTCTCAGCCAAGAATGCAGCAACCTCATCCTTCGTAGGCATACCACCTTGGGCGCCCAAGCGTTGGATGGAGAGGGCTGCGGCTGCGTTGCCGTAGTGCAATGCATCGGCTAAGCTTTTACCATTAACGATAGCCGTTGCAAAGGCACCGTTGAATGTATCGCCTGCGCCTGTTGTATCTACTGGATCAACCTTAAAGCCAGATACGGTGTGAATTTCACCATTATCTGCATAACCTACGCCCTTGCTGCCGAGGGTAACGATGATTTTGTTTTCATTTGCCAATAATGTTTCCTCTGTAGATTGGTTAGGGTAGAGGGCAGATAGCTCATGCTCATTTGGCGTAATATAGGTTGCTAATTCTAACCACTCTGGATTGAGGTCAGCCGCTGGAGCTGGATTTAAGAGGACTTTCACATTAGCCTCGTGACAACGACGAACGATGTATTCGATGGTGGGAATAGGAATTTCGTTTTGCACCATTACGAGATCTGCTTGCTCGATAGCAGACCAAGCGTTATCTACTACGCTTTTGTCAACCTTAGCATTAGCACCTGCAATGACAATGATGCTATTATCGCCTTCCGCCAATGTGATGTGGGCTGTACCTGTTGTAGTATTCGGCACAGTAACAATGTAATCTGTATTGATGAAATTTTCTTTTAGATTATCTAAAATCATTTGGCCGTATGCATCTTCGCCGATGCAGCCTACCATAGTAACCTCTGCACCGAGACGAGCAGCAGCTACCGCTTGGTTTGCACCTTTACCGCCGTGGGCGATGTGCAATTCGTTGCCCATGATTGTTTCGCCTGCCGCCGGACGTTTATCCGCGAGCACTACAATATCCATGTTGCAACTACCAATAACAACAATGCGATTCATAATAACTCCTTAATCAGCCTCAGCCCTAAGTGGGACTAAAAATGGATATCGTTAATTTTTATACATGAATTTTGCGATATTTCATACAACAAAATGTATATATAAATAGTATCGATAACCGCATAGGCGTTTACTTTCACATATCTATTAGTATAACTTAATCATTTATTAGTATAGCCTAAATACGAAAGTTTATCTATATAAATAACTATAAAATATGGGAATAAGAAAAGGTATATCCAAAATCTATATTACATGAGTAAAAATGTACTGATTAGATTTTGGATATACCTATTTGAATGGTTATTTTGTTATTGAAAAAGTATTGAATAAGGTGAAACGTTATAATCCATTTAGTATATTTACATAATCTTGTCGTTGATCAAGTATAGAGATTAAATAAATTGTTTTTGTTTCCTCTACAACTGTGTAGAAAATGATAAGTTTTTCTAAAATTAACATTCGAAAGTCGCTGTCATTAAGTGCTCTAATTTTAGGTTTAGCCCCCATATATGGATGGTTCATAAGATTTGAAATCGAATTTTGAATATTTTCTTTGACTTGTATAGCTGTTTCTTTTGAAAACTGCATAGCTATATAAAGTATTTGCTGATGTAGCTCTTTATTGAACTTTTCCGTAGGAATGATTGTGTAGGTTTGGGTTTTCATAGAGTTACCCCATTTGATCTAGCATTTTATCAATACTGCTGAAGGTTTCATCAAGTGTAGTGGTGCGACCTTGAATGATATCGTTTTGCCCTTCTACAAGAGAGGATAGTAATTCTATTTTTGACTTTAACATATTATATGTATTATAGCCGAGACTTACGGTATCACCACGACCATTTACAGTAATAATGGCAGCCTCATCTTTAAGTTGTAAGGATTTAGAAATTTCAGGATACTTATTTCGTAAATCAGAGGATGGTCGAATTGTTTCACGTAATATTCCCATAGTTATCTCCTTATAATTTTAAAAGTGTTAGTTCATTATTTATATACTGTAATTATATCATTTAAACGATATAATTACAGTATATAAATATATATGAGATATTTAATTCAAATAGGGTTAACTAGATACTTTAATCATAAATGATATATAAAAAGACCATCTTCAAGCGCATTGAAGATAGTCTTGTATTGGTATATAGTATTTTCTCTTTTTTACTAAATATTCATTTATATATTAGTGAAAGCTTGGTTTGTCGTAGTGTGTGCCTGGTTCGCCAATACCGATGCTTGCACGGTGGAATGGTGTTTCATCATCTACATGTAAGATGTCGAAGATAGCTTTTACTACAGCTTCTCGTGTAACTTGGGCATCGTTAAATTGAACACCTTCAGGAATGAGCTCATAATTTGTATTTTCTGGATCATTGTAGAGCCATGTGAGGCGCAAGATTGTGTAGTTTAAGTTGGATTCGCGCAACACATTGCGTGCTTGACGTTCGCCTTGTACATAGCTAATAGGCAAGCTGTCGAAGGTCCATTTTTCAAGTGCTGCAGGGAATTCGCCAGAAAGACCAGCCATAGAAAGACCGATAACACGGCGTACGTTTTTACGGCTCAATGCTTTCACAATAGCCGCCATATCGCTGCCAGACTCCATAGCGCCTACAAATACGATCTCTGCATTTGTTACCGCTTCCTCTAATTTAGCAGGATTTTGGAAAGAACCCTCGATGACAGTAACGCGTTCATGTTCTAAAATTTCTGGATGTAAACGAGTACTCAATTGGCGACCATATAATGTAAGGTGCATATCTGTATATGTTAATAATGTAGCAGTCAACTTTTGTGCAATTTGGCCAGCGGCCCCTAAAATTGTAATATATTTGTACATATAGACCTCCTATGTCCTAGGCATAAGTATTTGTATGCATTATATCACAACTATATGACGAGAAAGTGAGAATAACAATTTAATTAATAGCTAGAATTTCTTTTGTTGTTATAAGATACTCAAATCGATTTCTTCAAATTTTAGAGATGCGCTGTAAAATTTGATGTTGAATTTACATGATAATTTAACTACAATAATGATAAGATATTAGAAAGATGAGTGTTATATCACTAAAGTATTCTGGAGGTGATAGTATGCCGAATATAAAACCTATTTCAGATTTACGTAATTATTCTGAAGTTTTACGTGATGTTACTATAGATAGTCCTGTATTTTTAACTAAAAATGGTAGAGGTAGGTATGCAATTATGGATATTCAAGATTATGAACGTGTAATGGCTACTATAAAACTTATGGGGGCTTTAGAGACAGGTCGTAAATCTGGTGAAGAACAAGGCTGGATTTCATCAGAGCAACTAAAGAGTGAATTGGGGATTTAATTATGAATAATCAAATTAGCTATGCACCAAAAGCACGAGAAGATTTGCTAGAAATAAAATCTTTTATAGAAGAAGAAACCGGTGATATTGAGTTAGCTAAGAAAACCGTTTCGGATATAGTGACTACGAATGACTCGTTGAGTATAATTCCAGAAATGGGGCAGCGATTATTGATTAATCTAGAAAGCAAAATTGAATACAGATATTTACTTTGTCATAATTATTTAAGTTTTTATCGTTATTTAGACCGGACTATCTATATTGATAGAATATTAAACAGTAGACGTGATTATCTTAGAATACTATTAGATGAAGTACATTAGTTATTAAAAGCACTATCGTTAATAGATGGTGCTTTTTATCATATGATAAACATACTATCTATAATAGTATCTTGCCTTTCACAAATCTCTGAAGAATGTTACAATAGACACTATATATTCATTTTTAGAAAAGAGGCTATTTATGGAACGGATTCAAGATCTTGTGTACACGCATGTGCAGGGTGGCCAGTTTAGATGGGTTACTGTCAGCACATTGATGCTCGCATTGGGCACGATATTGCATTTGGTGAGCCCTAGTGTGGCTGGGGTAACGCCGAACTGGACGATTGCTACGTACTGCGTAGCTATTTTATTGACTCGCCCTAGTTTGAGTCAAACATTAGGGATTGGCCTTGTAGCGGCCCTCATTAACGTATTGACGTCTAAGTCAGCATTTCCTTATGGCAACTTGTTGTCAGAGCCAGGCGGTGCGTTGACGGCAGCTCTCGTGACACGCGCTATGTTGTCCGTGAAGTTCCGTAAAATCGGTGGTTTTGATTTAACGCCAATTCTATCTGGCTTTTTAGCGACTGTTGTATCTGGTGGTATCTTCGTTACTATTTTGTGGAAAGTATTGGGCTTACCAGACAATGTATATATGTATGGTATGTGGCCGATGGTTCTTATCGTAGGCGCTTTGAATGGTGCCATTACGCCAATCTTGTACATTCCGGCGCAACGTCTATTCTCCAAACGCGGTATGTTGCCAAGTACAGATCAATTGACATCTGACCATAGTCACATGACGATTTTGCCTGAGCGCCAAGCTAAGATTTCCATTGAACACGTAAATTACTACCATCCTAAGGCGACGACACCATCTCTTGAAAACATCAATCTCGACGTACATGATGGGGACTTCCTCGTTGTGACTGGTCCTGCTGGTTGTGGTAAAAGTACTCTTTGCATGGCTATGGTAGGGGCTGTGCCTAAATTCTACGGCGGTCGCCTTGAAGGCATGGTGTTCGTAGATGGTAAAGCGACTACGCAAATGGAAATTCCTGAATTGGCTAATCACATCGGTGTAGTTCTTGCCGATTACGATACACAACTCGTAACGATGACTGTTCGTGAAGAAGTGGCCTTTGCCATGGAAAATCGCGGTTATGACCGTGAAACCATCAAAGCACGTTCTGAAGAGGTGTTTGCACAAGTTGGTCTTATCGGCTTAGAAGATCGCAAAATTACTAGTCTATCCGGTGGTCAACGCCAACGTTTGGCGATTGCTTCCGTATTGGCTACGAACCCAACTGTTCTTGTTCTCGATGAACCAACGAGCTCCCTTGACCCAGATGGGACTGCCGAATTATATCGCCTCGTAGGTGATTTGAACAAGAAACACGGTATTACCGTTGTCGTTATCGACCATGACTTACACGCTGTATTGCCGTATGCAAACCGCATGGCTCTCATGGTGGATGGCTCTATTGCATGTGACGACGATGTACCAACTACGCTTCGTTACATGTACGAACACAATATTCACGTTGATGCGTTGCCATCCGTGTTCACTACGTATATGGAACTTGAACAAGCGGGCTTCCACAGCGATGAGCCTTGGCTTAGCATCGAGTCTGCTATCAAGGGCTTGCACCAAATTGAAATGGCTCACGCCATCCAAACTGAGGTGCATGGTGAAAGCAACTCTAGAGTAAATCAATCTAAAACAGTAGAAAATTCTACTAATCAATCCAATACAGTAGTAAATAAACAACCAATTCAACGCGTTGATGATGTACAAGGAAAGGACGGTGGCGCTCATGCTTAAGGTTGAAAATATCCGCTTTGGCTATGTGCCATCCGTAGACATCTTCCGAGATGTGACTTTCACCATCGAAGGTGGCGAATATATTGCCATCGGTGGTCGTAATGGTTGTGGTAAAACGACGATTACTCGTTTGCTCGTAGGCCTTGAAAAGGCTAGCGAAGGCCGCATGTACTATAACGGCACAGATATTACGTCTATGCCACCATCTAAACGTGGTCAATTCATCGGTTATGTATTCCAACAACCGGATCGCCAAATGTTCAGACCTACTGTAGCGACAGAGGTTGCTTTTGGCCCTGAGTCTTTGGGCCGTAGTAAATCCGAAGTGAAACAAATCGTCGACGAAGTGTTGGAACGCACAGGTATTGCTCACTTGCGTGATGCGTATCCTCCAACATTGCGCCGCGGCGAAAAGCAACGCGTTGCTATCGCTTCTGCATTAGCGATGCAATCTAAAATCCTCATCCTCGACGAACCAACAAGTGGTCAAGATGGTAAGGAAACTAAAGAGTTGTTAGCGTTATTGCGCCAACTCAATCAAGAAGGCATTACGATCCTTCTCATTACACATGATATGGAAATCATGGCTAGCGAATGTAGCCGTGCGCTTATCATGGGTAACCAAACAGTTGCCTTCGATGGCAATCCAGAAGAATTATTCAAGAAATCTACAGATGAACTGCAAGACCTAGGCCTTACAAAACCGCCAAGTGTGGAACTTTCACTAGCGGTACCATCTCTAGGCTATTGCAAATCCATGGATGAATTGAAATCTAAGTTAGTGGCTCAGTTGAGCGGGAAATAGGAGGGACATATGGAACGTTTAGTACCGTTAACAAAAATCTTGATGACCCTCGCTGTATCCGTGTGGGCCATTCTATTACGCGACTGGCAATCTCTATTGGCCTTAGTCGTTGTAGAACTTGTCGTGTTATTTGTAGCAGGTTTATTGATCAAACAACGTAAGGCCGTAGTGGCATTGACTAGCTTTGCCGTATTCCTTGGCATTGTTCAATTCCTCGGCAGTGGCGATGTAACATCCGCTATCGTATCTGGCTTGCGTATGCTCGCCATGACACTTGTATTCATCTGCTTATTAGCAACTACAAAATTGCAAGATCTTACAGCGGCTCTCGTAACACAATGCAAAATTCCTTATGAATATGCATTTATGTTCACTGCTGCACTTCGCTTCGTACCTGACTTCATTGCTGAAAGCCATGCTGTACAAGAGGCACAAGCGTGCCGTGGTTTATCCTTAGAAGGCAACTTCATTAAACGCATCAAATCCTATGCATCTGTTATTCAACCATTGCTCTTAAAATCCTTGGGCCGCTCCGAAACAATGGCGCTCTCTCTAGAACTACGTGGCTTTGGTGGTCCAACACATAGCTTTGCTGCATCTGTAGGATTGAAAACTATGGACTACGCAGTAATTGGTGCTTTGATTGTTATTACAATACTACTATTTGTTATTGTGTAATGAATAAATTAGACAAATTTATAGAGTTAATTGTGTTATAATTAACTTGAAGAGTATGGGGTGCCTCAATTGGTACACCTGAAAAGACACCTGGAAATGGCCAAATTTCTAGGTGTCTTTTGTTTATCTTTTGTACATTTATTTATGGTATACTACTAATTGGTAGTAAAGCGTACAAAATATTGCCTACAATATAACAAAAGGACGAGTTGCAGCTCGTCCTTTTTCTTGCGTATTAGCGTTATTTTTATATATTATGTTATATAGATATAATATATAAATAATTTTAGTTTCGGATACCGGATTTTGGATACCCACAATTTTGAGGAATTCTTATGAGTGAATTAGTAATTCGACCAATTACAAAGGATGATATCGCAGCTTGTTTAGATATTTATAACTACGAGGTTGTGAACGGTGTAGCAACGCTTGATCTTGAGGCGCGTACGTTGTTAGAGTGGCAGGAGTGGTATGAGGCTCATCAAACTTCAGAGCATTGCATTTTTGTAGGTCTTATAGATGATGTAGTTGTAGGCTATGCATCGCTTTCACCATATAGAACAAAGGATGCTTTCAAAAGTACTGTCGAATTATCTATCTACATTCATCAAGAATATAGAGGCAGAGGTGTGGCATCTAAGTTGATGGCCCATATTTTAGACCACGCAAAAGAAACGGATACATTGCATACGGTGGTGTCTGTTATTACTGCAGGGAATGCAGCGAGCACGGCATTACACGAGCGTTTTGGATTTACTTATTGTGGGCTAACACCTCAGGTTGGTTTCAAACATGGTAAATATCAGGATACCGAAACATACGCATTATTGGTATAATAAAACGTAGATATTAAAGTAAAGACTAATAATGTACAGATGATAGATAAGGGTTCGTCATGGGTTAGGGCGAATAGGGTGATTGAATGAACATGAAAGATGAACGGCAGTTCGTTGGATACAGCAAGTATCGCAGCCGTCTTGTAGATGGTCATGTGCATACAGAATTGTGTCCCCATGGTAGTGGGGATCGAACTGCATTGATGATTGAAAAGGCCATCGAGTTGCGCATTGAAAAGGTATGCCTTACAGAGCACGCGCCGTTGCCAAAGGCTTTTGCAGCTGAATACGGTGGTGACCAAAAGGCTTATGACACAGCGTCTTTGAAATTGAACCAAGTAGATACCTACTTAGAATTAGGTCGTCAATTGCAACGTGCTTACGGCACGCATATCGATATCTCCCTCGGCTTTGAGGTGGATTACATTCCAGGCTTTGAGACAGATATTCAAGAGTTCCTCGACCGTTATGGTCCATTAACAGATGACAATATTTTGTCTGTTCACTTCATGGAAGGCGTTAATAATGCCTTTTATTGCTTAGACTATAGCCCTGAAGAATTTGAAAAGGGCTTTGGTCCATGGATTCAAAAGCAATATGAGTTATATTACAAATATTACTCCACCGTGCGCCAAGCAGTGCGTGCTGACCTTGGCGAATATACGCCAAAACGAATTGGTCACTTTGATTTGATTAAGAAATACCAACACCACTTTGGCTTTGAGCGTCACTTGGATCGCCGCAATGCGCAGGTAGTGAGCGATATTTTGCATATCATGCGCGTACAAGGGCGCGAACTAGACTACAACATGAGTGGCTTCTTTAAACCAGACTGCCGTGAAATGTACCCAAGCCGCTTTATTCAAGGCATGGCTGCTATCATTGGGGTACCATTTGTACTAGGCTCTGATGCGCATAGCATAGCAGACATAGGACGAATTTGGGGCTAGATTAATGAGAAAATTATTATTTTATCTGATCATTTTGATTACCCTGATAACAGCTTTTGTAGCTTATATGTTTTATCATGAACCATCATCAGATGAGCTGGTTGGCCGTAGTGTAGTTTTAGAGTTTGGGCCTAAGAATGAAATTCATATTAGCAAATTGGGTAGCCAATTTATTGTATCTGATACTAGTTTCTCTAACTCTAAATTTCCTTATTTCTTTGATGCCTTTGTAGAGAAAGATAAGGCTGGCAGCTCGTATCTATACTTATTATGTAAGGATAATATGATTGTCTTTGATAATAATATGAATTGTGTTCTATTTCTCTCCAAACAAAACCAAGAGTCTAATGCTTTATTGGATCATGTTCGGAAGTATTATCATTTTAGTGATACTAAAACGAAGTATAAAATTGAAGACTTAGATGAAGCTGATAAGTCTATATATCTATCGTTACAAAGTCAAAACTAATCCTTAAATATATGTATGTAACTATCATCTATAAAAGAATATAAACTATAGGCGGATTATCTTTATATTAATAACGTGAAATCATAACGGTTCTATTGACAATTCTATAGAACCGTTATATTATAATTTCATACTTTAGTTAGATAAAGCGATAAAATAGAAAAGTATCGATATAGGTAAATTTTTTCTCATAGATAAATGAAAGCCATTCAACTCGTTTGAAACTGATTATATGATGCTTTCACAGATATGAGAAATGAAATGATAGAAAGGATGTTTACGATGATACAGCAGCAATTACCTACGGGGTTCCGTGATGATATAGGGGCCGTAGCGGAGCGCAAGGATGATGTGAGCCAATATGTGCTCGGTCTATGTCGTAGCCGCCAATACACAAAGATCTCTACACCTCTTGTGGAGTACAAGGATGTATTTAATGGCTATGCAATGGGGCGCGGTCAGCATATGTACGAGTTCATGGATAGTTCTGATGAGTCCGTCGTAATTCGTCCTGATTTGACCATGCCAATCGGTCGTTTCTTGGCGACTACCAATATTGAATTGCCTCGTACGTTCTACTATTTAGGCGATGTGTTCATGAAAAATAAAAAGCACCGCGGTGATGTGAACCAAGTAACACAAGGCGGCATTGAGCTGGTCGGCTATGAAGGCATTGAAGCCGAGCAAGAGTGCTTTGCCATCATTAAAGAGGTAAACGAAACGCAGCTCGGTAACAATTTGCTATTAGAAATTGGGGATGCTCGTTTCTCTCGCGCTATTACTGATGCACTTGGTCTTAGTGATAAAGAAAAATCTGAGCTCCTCGATGCTTTGTTTACTAAATACTTGCCACGTTATAACGAGTTGATTTCCGACTTTAAAAATAGTGCGTTATATCCATTCTTGACTGTATGGCCTCGTTTATTTGGTACGGTACAAGATATCAAGGATGAGCTCAACAAAATCATCTTGCCTGCAGCGGCGCAACGTATTTTAGATAATCTCGTAGATATGGCGAACCAAGTGGCTCAAACAGGCCAGCAGGTTCGCATCGACGTCTCTACTGAGCCGCTTCAATCCTACTATACAGGCCTCACATTTAGAGGCTATGTGGATGGCGTGTCCCAATACATCGTCAGCGGCGGTCGTTATGACGGCTTGTTATCTAGCTTTGATGGTACACCAATGCCTGCGGTTGGGATGGCTTTCAACATCGACGTGTTGACCGATGTAACTTTGAATGGTGAAAGCAACAATCAAGATAATGGTAAATTGCGTATCGCTCTTACAAAGGGCCGCGTAGAGAAAGATTTTATTCCTCTCTTGGAGTCCTGTGGCGTAGATTATGAGCCATTACGGAACAAGGCGCGTAAGCTTATCATTCCGTTGGGCGATGCTATTGAGGTTATCCTCGCTAAAGGCCCAGATGTAACGACATACTTGAAAAACGGTGTGGTAGACCTCGGTATCGTTGGTAGTGATGTACTAGATGAACAAGACGATACAAGCTATGAAATGCTAGATTTACAAACTGGTAAATGCCAATTTATCTTGGCCTCTCTTGCAGGCTATGATCCTAAAGAAGGTCGTCGTCAGCGTATCGGTACAAAATATCCAACCATTACAAAACAGTATTTTGGTGCCCAAGATGTAGAAATCATCAAAATTGAAGGCTCCGTTGAGTTGGCACCTCTCGTAGGACTCGCTGATGCCATCGTAGATATTACAGAAACAGGCACAACCTTACGGGAAAATAACTTAGAAATCTTCGACTGGTTACAAAAGATTTCTACTCGTTTAGTAGCTAATCCATTAGCGCTAAAACAAAAGAGAAATACTATTTTTAAACTTATAGACCAGCTTTCAGAAGCCATTAATAAATAAGAGATAGAACTAATAGTGCGAAGAGCATAGATAGGAAGAAGGATAAAACATGAAAATTTATAAGGAATCATTAGATACGATGCTTAGTATCGTTCGAAATTACACTCAACAAACTACAGACATGGAAATTGAGCGTCGCGTGTACGATATCATCGACGATGTTCGCACCAATGGTGATGCGGCTTTAAAGGCATACTCTGAAAAATTTGATGGTGTATCCATCGAAGATTTCAAGGTGCCTCAAGAGGAAATCGATGCTGCTTATGAGTCCTTATCTGATGATTTGAAGGCTGCCTTGTTAAAGGCAAAGGCTAATATTACTGAGTTCCACAGTCGTGAAATTGAACAAGGTTTTGTGGATATGGATACACCGGGCATCATCCGCGGTCAAAAGGTTATTCCATTGGCTTGCGTTGGCCTTTATGTTCCTGGTGGTACAGCAGCGTATCCTTCTACTATTATCATGACTGCGTTGCCAGCTAAAATTGCAGGCGTTAAAGAAATCGTTATGGTTACACCTCCTCAAAAGGATGGCATTAACCCTGCTGTACTAGGTGCTGCAAAACTTGCTGGCGTTGATGCAGTATACCAAGTTGGTGGTGCTCAAGGTGTAGCGGCTCTTGCGTATGGTACGGAAAGCATTCCAAAGGTTGATAAGATCGTAGGCCCTGGCAACATTTACGTTGCCACAGCAAAACGCCAAGTGTTCGGCCAAGTTGATATCGACATGATTGCAGGCCCTAGTGAAATCGGCGTTATCGCTGACGATAGTGCTAATCCAGTACACCTTGCAGCAGATCTTTTGTCTCAAGCAGAACATGATCCTCGGGCGCGCGCTATTATGGTTACTACTAGTGAAAGCTTAGCAAATGCGGTATCCGATGAGGTTGAACGTCAATTAAAATTATTGCCTCGTGAAAGCATCGCTCGCCCAGCTATTGAAAATAACAGTTATATTGCTGTTATGGATAGCGTTGAAGACATGTTTACGGTCATGAACGAAGTAGCGCCAGAGCATTTGGAAATCCAATTGCCAGACCCAATGGGTTACATGAGTCTCGTTCAAAATGCGGGCTCCGTATTCCTTGGTGCCTATGCATCTGAGCCATTGGGAGACTACGTAGGCGGTACAAATCACGTATTGCCTACCAGTGGTACAGCACGCTTCTCATCTCCACTTGGTGTGTATGATTTCGTAAAACGTACATCCTTTACACAATTTACAAAAGAACGATTAGAAGAAGTAGCAACACACATTACTACATTAGCTCGTACAGAAGGTCTTGAAGCACATGCTCGCGCTATCGAAGTACGTTTTGAGAAATAGATTTGAGGTATAGAGGTCGTTATGATACGCACAGGTACGGTGCAACGCACCACTCAAGAAACAGATATTAAAGTAGAACTTACCCTTGATGGGGCGCAAACGAGCTCCATCTCCACGGGGATTGGCTTTTTTGACCATATGTTGACGTTGCTCGCGAAACACGGACGTTTTGGCCTTGTAGTAGAGGCAAAGGGCGATACCTATGTAGATGCTCACCACACTGTGGAGGACATCGGATTGGCCTTAGGTCAGGCCTTGGTGAAAGCCTTAGGCGATAAGGCTAGTATCGAGCGTTACGGTGATGCATGGGTTCCTATGGATGAAGCCTTAACGCAAGTTGTCATCGACTTGAGCGGTCGTCCGTACCTCGTATTCCAAGGCGAATGGAGCACGCCTGTTCTAGGTGGCAACTTTGAAACTGAACTAGTAGAGGATTTCTTCCAAGCCCTTGCTATGAGCGCTGCCATGAATTTACATGTTCGTAATCTATATGGTCGCAATACACACCACATTATTGAAAGCATGTTTAAGGCTACAGGCCGTGCTTTGCGCAAGGCTGTTACGATTAACCCAGATATTCAAGGGGTAAACTCTACAAAGGGCCTTATTTAATATAGTCATTTAATGAAGGAGAACCTATGATTTTTCCAGCTATAGATTTACAAGATGGTCGCAGCGTTCGCCTCTATAAAGGTGACTTCGCACAGGAAACGGTTATCAATCCTGATCCAGTAGACCAAGCAAAACAATATGAAGCAGCCAAGGTTGGGGCGCTACACCTCGTCGATTTAGACGGTGCTAAGGCGGGCAAACCTGTTAACGTAGACATTGTAAAAGCAGTGCGTGAAGCTTTCACAGGTATTCTTGAAATCGGTGGAGGCATTCGAGATAAAGCGGCTGTTGACCTCTATTTAGGTTTAGGTGTAGACCGCGTTATCTTAGGCTCCGTAGCACTCAAAAATCCAGAGCTTACCAAACAAGTGATTGCAGAATACGGTGCAGAGCGCATTGTCATCGGCGTAGATGGTAAAAACGGTAAGGTCGCTGCTGAAGGTTGGCTCGATCAATCTGATGTACCTATGACCGATTTGATTGGCGCCATGGTTGAAGGCGGCGCAAAGTACTTCATCGTTACCGATGTGGACCGCGATGGTACCATGCAAGGCGCTAACGAGGACTTGCTTGGTAATTTGCAAAAAGAATTCCCTACAGCGCGCATTGTTGCGTCTGGGGGCGTTCGTAATTTAGAAGATATTAAATCCCTTGAAGCCAAAGGCGTTATGGATAGCATCGTTGGTAAGGCTTTGTATGAAGGAACGATTACATTAGAGGAAATTGCCGGGTACAATCAACGGTAACTTGAACACTTAGTGGGGAGTAGAATTATGTTAGCGAAACGGATCATTCCGTGCCTTGATGTGGATGATGGGCGCGTTAAAAAAGGGGTTAACTTTGTTAACCTCATTGATGTAGGTAGTCCCGTAGATATTGCGGCGTCCTATGAACAGCAACAGGCTGACGAATTAGTATTCTTAGATATTACGGCTACCGTTGATGCACGGACCACCATGCGCGACGTGGTGCAAGAGATTTCTTCCCAGGTATTTATGCCGCTCACCGTTGGTGGTGGTATCAAGACCGTTGAGGATATGACGGCCTTGCTGAAAGCTGGCGCCGACAAGGTATCTTTGAACTCGGCAGCCCTCGCTAATCCTGAGCTCATCACAGAAGGAGCTCAAAAGTTTGGCAACCAATGTATGGTAGTGGCTATCGATGTAAAAACAGACGAAGAAACTGGCGAATGGTATGCGTATACGCACGGTGGTCGTAAGCGCACCGAATGGAAAGCCCTCGATTGGGCTAAGGAAGCTGTGTCTCGTGGAGCAGGGGAATTGCTTGTAACGAGCATGGATAAGGACGGCACTAAATCTGGCTTTGATATTGAATTATATAAGGCTATTGAAGCCGTTGTAGATGTACCTATCATCGCATCTGGTGGTGCCGGCAAGGTTCAAGATTTTATCGATCTCTTTGAGCAAACCGGCGTTACCGGTGCATTGGCGGCATCTATCTTCCACTTTGGAGAAATTAAAATCCCTGATCTTAAAAATGAATTACGAGCTCGAGGAATTACTGTACGATAAAAAGTAGCTTTTATACATACGTTTTTAAATACTTACAGTATTTAATGGTACTTGAAGGTAGTACATAAAATACTATGGTAACGATATGGTAACGATACTAATAAAACAATAAGTTTTAAAACGATTATTTTCGTAAAGGATTACAATATGAAACCGGATTTTGAAAAGGGAAATGGCTTATTGCCAACGGTTGTGCAAGACGCAGATACAAAAGACGTGCTCATGGTGGCGTGGATGAACGAAGAAAGCTTTCACAAAACACTAGAGACAAAGGAAACGTGGTTTTGGTCTCGTTCTCGCCAAGAGCTATGGCACAAGGGCGGTACGAGTGGCAATGTGCAGCATGTGGTGAGTATGGCCCTCGATTGCGATGGGGATACATTGCTCATTCAAGTTAAGCCAGAAGGTCCTGCGTGTCACACAGGGCGCATCAGCTGTTTCTTTAATGATGTAGATTGGAGTTAGTTATGGCACAACAAACATTGAACGAATTATATGAAATTATTAAGAACCGCAAAGCGCAACCTAAGGAAGGTTCTTATACGAATTACTTATTTGATAAAGGTCTCGATAAAATCTTGAAAAAGGTAGGCGAAGAGGCGACAGAGGTTGTCATCGCTGCAAAGAACGAAGACCCTCAAGAGTTGATTTACGAAACAGCAGATGTGTTGTATCACTTGCTCGTATTATTAGCAGAGAAAAATATTCCTTACGAAGCCATTGAGGCAGAACTTGCGAGCCGTGAAGGCGTAGTGAGCAAGACTACAGATCGCCCAGAGATTACGAATTTATAATGCACGCTATTGTATGAGCTTACATCAGTTCATATGAGTTTTAATAAATGTATTTGCATTGAAATACGTACATATGAGTTTAGACGAGTATATAAACAAAAAATGAGTTTGAACGCGTGTATATACGTTAAGAAAATAGTTAGAAAGGATAGCCTATGAAAGAGATAATTCGCACATTGAAACCCTATATACCAGAGGAGCCTGCTACAGCGGTAAAGGAACGCCTTGGGGTAGACCGATTAGTGCGCTTGTCTGCCAACGAAAACCCATATGGGACCTCTCCATTAGTGCGTGAGGCTATTCTTAGCTATGTAACACATAATGATGCTAACTATTATCCTGATGGTAACGCTACTGATTTGCGTATGAAATTGGCTGCGTATTGGAAGGTACAACCAGAGCAACTCGTTATCGGTGTAGGCCTTGATGAGGTTATTGCCATGGTCAATAAAACCTTGATCAGCGCTGGTGACTCTATCGTGGTAAGCGTGCCAGCCTTCTCCGAGTATGCTTTAAATGGTCTCGTTGAGGGTGCAGAAATTCGTGAAGTTGAGGCGGATTTTGAAACAGGTCACTATGATTTCGCCGCACTGTTAAAAGCTGTAGATGACACAACACGCCTCGTATGGATTTGTAATCCTAATAACCCTACAGGTACCTATGAGACTGTTGAAGATATCCGTAACTTTATTGCAAAAGTACCAAAAGACACACTAGTTATTATCGATGAGGCCTATATTGACTTCGTTACATCTGTAGATGTTCCTACAGCACGTGCATTACTAGATGAGTTCCCAAATGTAGCTATTATGCGTACCTTCTCCAAGGCATATGGTCTTGCTAATTACCGTGTAGGCTATATGATGACGCCTCTAGAGCTGGCGAACTATATGCAAACTATCCGCTTGCCATATAATCTCAATACTTTATCTCAAGTAGCCGCAGAAGCAGCCTTTGATGATCAAGCATTCTTAACAAGAATGATATCTCAAAATGCAGAAGAGCGGGCTAAATGGGAAAGCTTGTTTGATGAATTAGGTATTCACTACTACAAGAGTGAAGCAAACTTTATTTTCTTTTCCGTATCTGATGCAGAAGGCTTGGCTGATGCATGGCTAAAAGAAGGCTATCAAGTGCGCCGTGGACAATGGGAAGGTTGGTTGAGACTTACCATTCCAATGGCTCAAGATGGAGCTATTATGCGCGGTATATTAAAACAATTCATGAATTAATCAATATGGGATATATCATATATACTAATGATTCGCGCCTTATGATATCAAGTTTCATTCTATAGAATGGAGTTTAGCTTTTACCCAATTGGATGGTAGGAGTTTGTATCCTGTTTAGAGAATATATATAACGAAAACAACGTGAATGACGAGCCCTAGTGATACTGGGGCTTATTAAGGCTGTTGAAAGGAGTATATTATGATTGCCATTATAGATTATGATGCGGGTAATACATTTAATGTCCAGAAAGCGTTGGCCTACATCGGACTTGATGCGGTGCTAACAGCAGATCCTGAGGTTATATTAAATGCTGATGGTGTTCTCTTGCCAGGTGTAGGCGCCTATGCATCGGCAGTAGCCGTTCTTAAGGAACGTGGTCTCGTCGATGTCATTCATGAAGTGGTAAAACGAGAAATACCATTATTAGGTATTTGCTTGGGTATGCAGCTATTATTTGAAGAGTCCGAAGAATATGGTCCAACACCAGGCTTAGGACTTATTCCAGGCAAGGTAAGAGAAATTCCTCGTGACCTTGGCCTCAGTGTACCTCACATGGGTTGGAACAAAAATACATTGCACCATCCAGACAGTGCTTTCAGCAATGTAGACGATCAATATACCTATTTTGTTCATTCTTATTATGTAGATACAGACCCTGAATTTATTACATCCACTGCAAATTATGGCATCGATGTACCTGGCGTTGTGGAGCGCGGTAGGGTGTATGGAATGCAATTCCATCCTGAAAAAAGTGGTGTAGTAGGCCTAAACTTGTTGCGTACATTTGGCAATATTACAGAAGCCTACGCAGCGGCGAAATAATAGGAGGGCTATTCTATGTTAGCGAAACGTATTATTCCTTGCCTTGGCGTAGCAAATGGTCGCGTTCAGAATGGTGTGCAATTCCGTGATATGGTTGATGCTGGCGATCCCGTTGAATGTGCGGAACGTTATGAGATACAAGGGGCGGACGAACTTGTATTATTAGATATAACGGCTACAACAGAAGCCCGTAAAACCTTTACTGATATAGTACTCAATGCATCGGATAAGGTATTTATGCCGTTAACTGTAGGTGGTGGCATTACGTCTGTGGAGGATATGACGCAGCTTATGAAAGCTGGTGCCGATAAGGTTTCTATTAATACAGCGGCACTATCTAATCCATCCCTTATCACAGAAGGGGCAAAGAAGTTTGGCAATCAAGGCATAGTCGTGTGCTTAGACGTAAAATATAATCCTTTTGAAAAAATGTGGTATGCTTATGGACATGGCACATCCAATGATCCGGGGGCACAATGCAAAAATGCTTTAGAATGGGCGAAAGAAGCGGTTGACCGTGGTGCAGGTGAGTTATTGGTAACGAGTATCGATAGACACGGTACAGGTCTCGGCTTTGATATCGAATTATATCAAGCCTTGGCAGAGGTTGTAGATGTGCCTGTAACAGCCTTTGGCGGAGCTGGGAATATACAGCATTTTGTGGATTTATTTACAAAAACAAATGTAACTGGAGCCCTCGCTAGTGCCTTGCTACATAATAAAGTATTAACAATAAAAGATATTAAAAAAGCACTTCACGCAGCAGGCATCGTGGTAAGACAATAGATAATTACTATCAAAATAAAACGCTAAAAGCATTCTCTTATTAACGGAGAATGCTTTTTAATTATGCTTTTAACTCATAATGTACATTCAAAATGAGAAATCGATAATTGACACTTTTATGTTTAGATATACAATAATTATTGTAAGTACTAAAAGTTTAGAGAGCCAATGTGGCATGGATGTGCAAAAGATTTATCAGATATTTTTATATAACACCATGTCACACAAGACAATTGGAGGTGTTTATATGGTTATGAATGGTATTTACTTAGTTATAGCCTCCGCGTGTATTCTAATTTTAGCGTACCGCTTTTATGGGGCTTTCATAGCGGCTAAGGTGTTGACCTTGGACCAATATCGTCCGACGCCGGCTATGGTTCACAACGATGGTCACGATTACGTGCCAACTAACAAATGGGTAACCTTTGGTCATCACTTTGCAGCCATTGCAGGTGCAGGCCCTCTCGTAGGTCCTGTTATTGCAGCCCAGTTCGGGTATTTGCCTGGTGCCTTATGGATCCTAATCGGTTCTGTATTGGCTGGTGCTGTACATGATATGGTTATCTTATTCGCTTCAGTTCGCTATGACGGTAAGTCAATCGCGGATATTGCGCGCGAAGAAATCAGTAAATTAGCTGGTTTCGGTGCGATGCTTGCTACATTGTTCTTATTGATTATCACCCTTGCGGGTATGGCTGTAGTAGTAGCTAACGCATTGCATAACTCCCCATGGGGGTTCTTCTCCGTATTTGCTACAATTCCAATTGCAATTTTCATTGGTATTTATTTGAAATGGTTGCGTCCTGGTAAAATCCAAGAGGCTACTATCATTGGTGTAGCGTTAATCTTCGTAGGCATTATCTACGGTCCTAACATCGCAGCTAGCGAATATGCTTCTTGGTTCACATACGACTTGCAAACTATTGAAATTATGCTTGCCGTGTATGGTTTCTTTGCAGCAGCATTGCCAGTATGGTTATTGCTCGCTCCTCGTGATTATTTGTCTACATACCTTAAAATCGGTACAATTGGCGCCTTGGCTCTCGGTATTATCATCGTAATGCCTGAAATCCAAATGCCAGCTGTTACTCCTTATATCTGGGGTGGCGGTCCTGTATTGAAAGGTTCTGTATTCCCTTACATCTTCATTACTATTGCATGTGGTGCGTTATCTGGTTTCCATACTGTTATTGCAACTGGTACAACACCTAAAATGCTTACTAATGAAAGAGAAATCTTACCTATCGGTTATGGCGCAATGTTAACAGAAGGCTTCATCGCTATGATGGCGTTGATCGCAGCGACTGCATTGCATCCAGACGATTACTTTGCTATTAACTCCACAGTAGAATCCTTCAAAGCGTTAGGACTTCAAGTTCATGAATTGCCAGCGTTGTCCGCAATGGTTGGTGAAGACTTGATGCACCGTCCTGGTGGCGCCGTATCCTTAGCAGTAGGTATGGCTCATATCTTCTCCAGATTGCCTAACATGGATCACTTGATGGGTTACTGGTATCACTTCTGTATCATGTTCGAAGCCTTGTTCATCATGACTTTGATCGATGCTGGTACTCGCGTAGGTCGTTACTTACTTCAAGAATTATTAGGTCATTTCCATCCTAAATTCAACGACCAACATTGGGCTCCTGGCGTATATGGTTGTGCAGCTTTAATTTGTATCTTGTGGGGCTACCTAGTTCTACAAGGTAACATCGGTATTATTTGGCCTCTATTCGGCGTATCTAACCAATTATTAGGTACTATGACATTGGCTGTAAGTACTACAGTTATTATGCGACTTGGCCGCAAACGCTATGCATGGGTTACAGGTATTCCATGTATCCTAATGGCTATCGTTGCTATTGCTGCAGACTTTGAAAACGTATTTAACAGCTATATCCCAGCTGGTAAATGGATCCTAGTAGCATTCAGTGCTGCCATGTTCCTCATGATCCTTATCGTATTAGTAGAAGCAGTTCGCAGCTGGATTCGTTTGTCTGACATTCCTCAAGACTATCGCACTCAAGAAGAAATTGAAGCTGAAAGCCTTGTAAAATACGGTAAACAAGCAAAAGCATAACATCTTAAAGATTAAATAGAAAAGACGAGGTTTAACCTCGTCTTTTCTATTTCTTTTTTCTAGATAATGCTTTATAGCCTTATTATTTTTAAAGATTAGTGGAGCTATTTTATTTTAATGGGACACTCCTTTCAATATTCAGGCCGATATGTTTTGGGGCCCCATTAAAATAAAAATATAAATGCATCATGATATAATAATGCTATGAAATATTACATACGTTCCTATTGGACAAAATATAAACAATTGTATAAGAAAGGCCTAAAAGGCATTGCTGCTTTTCTTGCCATTGGAGCGATTATTTTCTTTGTATTGGCTACAATAGCGAGTCGTGGGATGGGTGTTATCTTCAACGAGGTTATGGCGCGACAAACAATGATGCGTGGCTCTGTAACTGTAGAGAGTTTAACTGCAACGCCGTGGGGGACATTATCCTTTACCGATTTGGTGTGGAAGGACCCTGAAGGTCGTGAATTGCTCACCGCTCCAAGTGGTAAGATACGCGTTAATATGTGGGATGTTGTAACTCGTAACTTTAAGGCTTCTGCCATAAACGGAATCGAGTTAAATGATGCGACCATTGTGGTCGATTTGGATGATGATAACCGGCTCGATTTCGTACCTGCGTCACCTGACGTGAACAAGCCTCTCGATGAGGTAGAACCTCGTCCTAAGCCGCCTAAAAAGACTACTCAAGATCGGCAAGAGGAATTAGCCAAGAAGGTTCGTAATTTTAATTGGGAAGGTCAACATTTGGATCTTACCATTACACTTAGAAATAATCAGCTAGAAATATTTCAGAAAAATCGTCACTATGTGATGAAGAATGTAGAGGCTAAAATCCATCTTGATAGTAAGCGCGCTATTCGCGTTGATATGGAAACCGGTAAGTTTGGTGGAACCGCTATTGGTGATGGAATGACACTAAAAGGACGCGTTGATTTAAAGGATGTGTTAAAGCATCGCATGCCTCAGCTAGATTTACAGTTTGAGGTGAAAGGTGTAGACCCATCATCACTTGGTTTTGGTGATAATATTCACGATGCGATGACCTTGTTGACAAAGGTAACTGGTGATTTTAATCGGCCGTTGGCTAAAGGGCGTGTAACGATGCCTATTTTACGTATTCCTGCGCTTACCTTTGAAAACGTCGTGGGTGATGTAACGTACCAAGATGGCATTTTAAATTTTGAAAATGTTAATGCTAATGTGTATAGTGGCAAATTAGAGGCAAAAGGGGTATATAATCTAGATACAAGAGCCTATACAATTACAGGTGTAGCCAAGGATTTAGATAGTAGTGAGGCCCTTAAAACACCTGAGTTCGTCGTTCCTGTATCGGCTAATTTGAATTTTAAAAGCGAAGGTAAGCCTCGTGATATGGAGGTATGGGGGAATTTCTGGTCTGGTGGAGGCCATTATATGCTCATTCCAATTAAAAATATTACAGGAAACTTTCACAATAAGGGGCGCCATTTATCATTTAGTGATGTGACAGTTAATACGAATATTACGACCATTTCTACAGATGCGTTGCGCATCGATAATGGGCAGCTCACCATGGGGCCTCTTAACATTACATCGCATGGGGGAAGTAATTTTATCCTCTATGACGAGTCCTTCGATGAAATCGATGAGAATATGGATCGGATTAAAGAGGGGATGAAACAAGCTGGCGAAAATAGTAAGCGTGCTACTGATTCAGCTAAAGGTATAGATAGTATCAAGGTTCCCGATGATGTAAAAGAATCTGTTGGTGATGTAAAACGCCAAATGAATGAGGTGAAAGATGCTTTCAAAGGTATCAAAATAAAGTGATAAATGAAATATAAATGATATTAACTCTCTTTCATTGTGCATTTATTTAGATGGTTTATAATAAATCTCCGTTATCATAATTTTTGATAAAATACTTTTGTGTTATTTGGAGGTTTTTTATGAAAGCATCAAAACAATTCTCTATCGTTTTGGCCGCAGCTGTACTTGCTTTTGGCGCTGTTACAGTAGCACCACAACAAGCAGACGCTTCTTATGGCTACAAATATACTGATTCCCAACGTCCGCCAGTATCTACTCCAACAGGTTATGTTAATCCAGCCATGGGTTCTACTGTAACAGTTACAGATCCTGCGCCTACTACAAATAAATTGACTACTCCTAAAGCTAGTACTACTATTGAAAACATTACTGTGACTAATGTTGCACCAAAATACTCTGATTACAATGATATTGCAGCATACTCTCTAGCAGTAGCTGACTATTTCATGGCGAAGATCATGGCTATATATGGTAATGGTAATACAGCACTTAACCGTTATGGTTTTGGTAGATAATATAGCCATCAAATTTAGTAAAACTAATTTCGAATAACTATATATGCTATATATAATAAAAAGGTCCCGTATGGGACCTTTTTATTTGCATAAATTTTTTGATGCGTTGAGAGCTTGTTCAACAATCTCTTAGCTTCACTTATCGATCTAATCCGTTAGCACGTTGGTATTCAGATTTGTCTGTAGATTGAGCTTGATCGTCTGTAGTTACAGTATCTTTAGCTAAGGATTTCTTAATTTTAATAAGAGGTTTTTCTGTAGCCTTTGGATCTTCTTTTTTCTTTACATCATTTTGAGATGGTGGCAAGAATGTGTTGAGTTCATTCTTGTGAGTTACCTCTGTATTTGTAGTAGACGCTAATTGTGCGCGTTGAGGGGCGATGAAGATTTCGTCCTTTGTAATTTTTACATCGTTCAATAATAATTTGAATACTTGAGGTTTTACAAATATAGTACCATCTACCTTGCGAGCTGCAGGTAAGAAGGATTCGGAAGTATCAAGGTTGATAATCTTCAATTTGCCATGGCGCACTACCTCTGCGGAATCAGGTTGGATAGCTAATGTAGCGATATTCATGTCTACTAATGCTGTTTTAGTAGGCTCATCCCATGCCACCTTATAGCCCAATGCTTCAGATACTTGGCGTAATGCTACGAGTGGCTGACCATCTACATAGATTACATTTTGTTGACCGTTGATAGGCTCAACAACCTTGCCATCTACATTGATATGATGGGCAGTCGTAACAGATGCAGGCTTTTCAAGATTCATAGCTGGACCTGGATTCTCCATGCCAATAGCTGCCTGTGCAGGCTGTGCCGTGCCAAATGTGAAAGCTAATGCACCTACAGCGATGCTAGATAAAATAAGCTGTTTTAATTTCATAAGTGACCTCCATAAGGTATTATATCGTTCTGAATAAACTAACATTACCAAATGTATATGAATATTTTATTATAAATTTTAATTTTACACAATCTATATGTGAGCATAATGTAATTGAACTAGAGTATGAGGATAGGATAGTTTATTTAGGAATATAGGATGGACTGGTCATTTAACTATAGTCTGAAATCGTTTATCTCTATAAGTAGTGTATGCTTTTATATGCTATAATTAAGTGTTACATGAATTATTCAATATATTTAATTATAGAGTTCTAGAAGATATAGAAAGAGGTTCCTTATGGCATCCGGCAGATCTGAAAAAGAGTTACAAGGGGTAACGATGTTAGGTCACAAGACCGATTACCCAACTGATTATGCACCACAGGTGTTAGAGGCGTTTGATAACAAGCACCCTGACAATGATTACTTCGTTAAGTTTAATTGTCCTGAGTTCACTAGCTTGTGTCCTATGACAGGTCAACCTGACTTTGCCACAATCTATATCTCTTATGTACCAGATAAGAAAATGGTTGAGTCCAAGTCTTTGAAATTGTACCTATTTAGTTTCCGTAACCATGGGGACTTTCACGAAGATTGCATCAATATCATCATGAAAGACCTCATCAAGTTGATGGATCCAAAGTACATCGAGGTATGGGGTAAGTTTACGCCACGCGGTGGTTTGTCCATCGATCCATATGCAAACTATGGCAAGCCTGGTACAGAGTGGGAAAAAACGGCAAAAGAACGCCTTCATTTTCACGACATGCAGCCTGAGCGCGTAGCATACCGTTAATATGGTATATGAATATATAACAATGGGCACATCGTTCATAATGTTTTTTATGATCGGTGTGATCTTGTCTATTCACCCTGCATCCATAATCGTAGGGGAGCATACGCAGTTGTCACATCTCAGCAGATGGACTCGGTGGAATGGGTATCTTATCTTTATATTGACCCTATTTATCGTGGATGTACTCATAACAAATGGCATATATGCTGCATTTTATGATGTTTATGGTAATTTATCGTCTTTGAGTGAGCTAACATTTGACCCGATGGCTCTATTCTTTAGTGAAAGCTTCCAAATAGGCGTTGTTGTCGTTTTTGCTCTGGTGTTGTTACAAGCGTTAGGCCTCGTCGATTTGGCGCATGGTGAAAGAAATTTATCATTTCACTATGACCAACTACATCAAGGCAAAGACCAACCGTCTTGGATGGAACGGTACATGGTGCATACAAAGGGCACGTTGGGTTCAGGTATGGTTGGTCTGCTTTATATGTTGCGGATGACCATGAGAACTATGTGGTCTTATATTATATGTCTTATATGGTTCAAGCTTATAGCTATAGTCACTAATGTGCTGCTTTCACCAATTATCAATCGATTAATGCATGTTGAATTGATAACATCAACGCATATCATACTGGACCCTTATGTAGCGATATATTTGATAGCAGGATTTTTGTGGGGCTATGTAGCGCTACACTATGACATAGACAAGGCGTATAACGTAGCGAATAGCACTGTTATAGCCATCGTTCCACGTCTTACCGTTATACTAGGGGCCGTCATCTTTATTGGGCTTGCGCTAGCTATCATTATGGTGCCTGTTACCTGGGGTGTGGTGGTAGATACACTGACAAATTTATAAATAAACCTAGTTATTTCCTATATTTTTAGGGTTTTAAAAGCGGTTCTCATTCTCTTGACAATGCATAGATGCAGGTGATAGAGTATGAGTGTATTTATGGGAATACACAAATGGTTATATCCAGTGTATAGAGAATAACAAGGTGAAAATCATATCGTCCTTGGGATGTTCCTGAGGACGATTTTTATCATCTATCGCCAAAAGGAGGATCAGATGAGCATAGTCACAAATCAAACAACTAAATTGATTGGTAAAACTCCGGTATATCAATTACCAAACACCAATATCTATGTAAAACTTGAAAAATATAATGTAGGCGGTTCTGTGAAAGACCGTACTGTACTTGGCATGTTGCAAGATGCTAAAGAAAAAGGACGCCTTCACGAAGATAGCATTATCGTAGAGGCTACAAGCGGTAATACAGGCATTGCTCTTGCCATGGTGGGCGCTATCTTGCATATTAAAACTGTAATCATTATGCCTGAAAGCATGAGTAAAGAACGTCGCGAACTTATTAAGGCCTATGGTGCGCAGCTCATCTTAACACCGAAAGAAACGGGTATGAGAGGTGCTCTTGAACGAGCTAATGAAATTTTAGATAAATATCCCAATGCTTTCACATTGGGCCAATTCGTAAACCCTGCAAACCCAGATATGCATTATCGTACAACTGGTGCCGAAATCGTAGAACAAGTACCAAATGTAGATGTATTCATAGCGGGTATCGGTACTGGCGGCACTTTCACAGGCGTTGCAAAACGTTTGAAAGAACATAATCCTAACTTAAAGGCCATTGCCGTAGAGCCAACAGGTTCTCCAGCCATTACGGAAGGCAAGGGCGGTCCTCACAAAATTCAAGGCATTGGGGCAGGCTTTATTCCTGAAAACTTTGATCAAAGCTTGATGGACGGCGTACAAACTGTAAGCGATGAAGAGGCTTTCAGTGAAGTGCAAACCTTTATGCGTGAAAGCGGTGTTTCTATTGGCCTTTCCTCAGGGGCGGCTATCGTTGCGGCAAAGCGTATTGCTCGTGAAGAGCCAAAGGCTAATATTGTGGTGATTGCGCCAGATGGGGTAGAAAAATATTTATCCCTCTTGGACTTCGCCAATAATGAATATGTAAAATAACAGATTTCGCATAGATAAAGCATCTTATGTATAGGAATACATACCACATATGTTGTATACTATATATTATATATGAGTAGAGTTATTTGAGATGGAGTCGCTATGATACAAGGTTTACGCGAATTATGGGGCAAAATTCAATATAATATTAAGCGCGTAATGGATTCTGACCCGGCAGCAACAAATGTGTGGATGGTTATTTGGACATATCCGCATATTACAGCCTTGTTCTGGCATTTCTTTGCGCATCGCCTTTATAAGGCGGGCTGGCCAACCTTGGCCCGTCGCGTAGCGCTTCATTCTCGTCACGTAACCGGCATTGAAATCCATCCAGGTGCTACCATCGGTCGTGGTTTATTTATTGACCATGGCATGGGTGTCGTTATCGGTGAAACGGCAATCGTAGGGGATAATGTGACCTTGTTCCACCAAGTGACGTTAGGTGGCATGTCCTCTAAAAAGGTAAAACGCCATCCGACCATTGAAGACGAAGTGCTCATCGGTACAGGTACGAAAATCTTAGGTGATATTACTATTGGGGCACGCACTAAAATTGGTTGTAACCTCGTTATCAAACACGATATCCCTAAAGATATGGTTATCTTTGAAACAGATCCAGAAAATATGTATGTCCGTAAACCTCGTCGTACTAATAATGGCCAGGCAGAGGAAAAGAAAATTCCTGATGATTACATAGAATACTATATTTAATATAGTGTAATAAAACCGCATATAATATAGAAAGATAGAACCTCTAACTATTAGTTGAACTAGTAGTTAGAGGTTTTTTTATAAAAATATTCAAAAAAATCGATTTAATGTATTGACAAGGAAAATCATTATTGGTAAAATAAGTTACGTAATCAATACTGATTACAAATTAGATAAACGAATTGATGGCATAGAAGCCGACTGGGTTTATTCTGCTTTTTGAATAAACTGTATTTGAGAATTAAAAGAAAAAGGAGTATTATTATGAAAAACTTACAACAAGTAAACCAATATTTAGCAGATCTTTCTGTATGGAACGTAAAATTACATAATCTACATTTCAACGTAACAGGTCCACAATTCAAATCCATCCACGAATATTTGGAATCTATCTATGATGAAGCGTTTGAATACTTCGATGCAGTAGCAGAACACGTGAAAATGCAAGGTCAATTCCCATTGGTTAATTCCGCAGAATATGCTAAATTGACTAAAATTGAAGAATTGGGTCAAGAAGATATCCCTCAAGCGAAAGTAATTGAAATTCTTCTTAAGGACTTCAAATACATGAACGATCAAGCTGTAGCAATCCGTGCAGCTGCTGATGAAGAAGGTGACTTCTTGCTCGTAAGCATGATGGAAGATCACGTTGCATACTATGTAAAACAAATCTGGTTCATCGAATCCATGTTGAAATAATACGATTGACAATGCCTTATTGGGTATGATATGATTACCCAGTAAAGCATGGAGGATTACTCAAGAGGCTGAAGAGGACGGTTTGCTAAATCGTTAGGGCGGGTTACCGTCGCTAGGGTTCGAATCCCTAATCCTCCGCCATGCTGAGACCTCACATCACGCGATGTGAGGTCTTTTTGTTTATTGTGGTATTTACTGGGAATGGACCTAAAGGTGTAAGGGTTCAAGTGAGCTTGAGGTCTTGTAAATATTGATTTATACAGGTGTGTAAGGTTATAGAGTTGACGTATGATAAGGGGTTTCATATAATAGATTGTATCAAATGTAATTTTAAGGAGACTCTTATGAATACAAAATATACACGTCACATACATTTACTTCGTCGCGCTGTTGGTATCGGTGCATTATGTCTCGTTGCCTCTGTTGGTTTTGTTCATGCTGAAAGCATTTCTATTCCAAGTGCACGTCCTATGGTAGATGGTGTGAGTGCTGATGTAGAAACTGTTAGTAGCTCTAGCAAAGCACAACATCACGTGAGTGCAGGTGTGATTACGCCAAATGATTGGACGTATACAGCATTACAAACACTAGTTAAGCATGGTGCAATTACAGATACACATGGTTTTGTCTTTGATGGCAATACAAGCTATACAAAGGATGAACTCATGCCTCTTATCGACGAAGTCGTAACAAAACGGGAGCAAATGAACGATAACGATCGCCAATATGCATTGCGTATTTACCAAGAAAATATGCGTGATGTGATGGATTATCGTATTGCTCGCGATAAGAAGGTTACCCGAGAGCGCCGTCAAAAATTAGATGAAAAACGTGCTGAAAAGGCTAAGAAATCTGGTAAAACATACCAAGTATCTAAAGCTCAACAAGAGGCTTTAGATACAGCTACTGACGAAGTGGCAAAACCAGAAGAGCGCGCGTTAACTGATGAACAAATCAAAGAAAAGATGAAGAAATTCAAAATTGATGACTCTCGCGTTAAAGTAAATAATAATGTGCGCATCCGTTATACAGGTGGTAAGGATACAAAATCTAAAACCGATGCTCGTATGCAAACGGAGATGACTTTCACTCTATAACCCTATTTAAGGAGTTATAATGATTGATTTTTTAAAGAAACAGCTGTTTACCGTCCACCAAAACGGTAAGCAGCAGGTGAGCGAGGTCTTTAAATATATAGGACCTGGCATCATCGTAACGGTTGGGTTCATCGACCCTGGCAATTGGGCGGCCAATCTCGCTGCTGGTGCTAGTTATGGTTATGAACTATTGTGGGTAGTTACGCTATCTACGATTATGCTTATTTTATTGCAACATAACGTGGCCCACTTAGGCATTGTACGAGGCCAATGTTTATCCGAATGTGCTTATGAATTCTTGCCGCGTTACGTGTCTAGGTTCGTATTGAGTACGGCGGGCATTGCAGCGGCAGCGACCGCACTGGCCGAGTTTATCGGTGCAGCCATCGCATTGAAAATGCTTTTTGGCATTCCTCTTTTGATAGGTAGTGTTTTGACGGCTATTATCTGTACCATTATGCTCATAACAAACTCTTATCGGAAGCTAGAGCGTATCATTGCAGGATTCGTATCCCTCATTGCGTTGGCGTACCTCGTAGAGGTCAATATGGTCAATGTAGATTGGGCGGCAGCTGGTATTGGTTGGGTAGACCCTAAGGTTCCTAATGAATCGATGCTCGTTATTTTGAGTATCTTAGGGGCGGTTATTATGCCTCACAATTTGTTCTTGCACTCAGAAATCATCCAAAGTCGCCAGTTCAACACGCAAGATCCTTCTGTAATGAAGCGCCAATTGCGTTATGAATTTCTAGACACTCTATTATCTATGGGTATTGGCTGGATGATTAACTCCGCCATGATCTTATTGGCGGCGGCAGTGTTCTTTGCTCATGGCATTGAAGTAACGGAGCTTGAACAGGCTGAGGAGTTGTTACGACCTCTCATTGGACCTGCAGCAGGCACTATCTTTGCTATCGCATTGCTCTTTGCGGGCTTTGCATCATCTGCTACGGCAGGTATGGCAGGGGCGAGTATCTTTGCCGGTATGTTTGGTGAGTCTTACGATATGAAAGACTTTCATACAAGATTAGGCTTGGCATTAACCTATATTCCAGCATTGCTTTTGATTGTATTCGTTACCGATTCGTTCCAAGCCTTGTTGATCTCTCAAATGTTCTTGAGCTTGCAACTACCTATCACAATTTTCTTGCAGCTTTATATGACTAGTAGCCGCAAGGTAATGGGGCAATATGCGAACCATACATATACGAATGTACTATTATGGGGCATTGGTATTGTGGTAACTGTTATGAATATCTACTTACTCTATGTAGGCGCATAACATATAAGCTCATCATTTAAAGCTAATAATGATAGAGAAAAAGACCGCGTTGGCGGTCTTTTTTGTATTCGGTTATGTATATTGATTATGTAAAAAGCGTATCCAAGAATACCCATGGGGGCTATAAAATATGTTACAATTAAAGATAGCATAAATCTGTAGGGAGAATTCCCCCACCAGTGTAATAGATAGAAATTAGGAGGACCTAATGGCAGACGAAGTAAAAGTACAAGATGCAATGCAATCTGATTTCAGTGTTGTAGTAAACGATATTGCAGAGGAATTATTAACGCGCCTAAATATGGATGAGGATGGTTCTATTATCGACATGTTCCAAACTGGTTCATTTGATCCTTGGCAATTATTCGTATTCTTCGGCGCTTTAGAAAAAGCTCTCGTTGAGTATAGAACTGATAAACGTAAGAAAACAGTTATCGTTCATGCACAACCTGAGGCACTTCTCGGTATTGGCCGCGTAGTAACACCTGTATCTACTATGCTTGAGCATGTGTTGATGTCTCGCTTGAACGACATGAGCGAAGGTCGACTAGAAACAGGTATGCTTACTGTGTCTGCTGAAAGCATCGATTACGAAGGTGTAAACCTTAAAGGTCGTCACGTTGTTATCGTATGTGACCTTGTAGACGAAGATTCTGATTACCTCAAAGAATGCATTAGATTATGTAAAGAATTGAAAGCTAGCCACGTTGTGGCGGTGCCTCTCATGTTGTGGAATCCTGAGTTGATTGACAATTTGACAGAGGAAACTATCAAGGCGGAATTATCTCATGAAAATCGTCCTCTCTCCTAGTAAGACAAAAACAATTATCGATGCTGCAAAGAATGATGGGGCAGTCAATCATGCAGTTCGAGACGGTCAGTTTCAGCCGCACATCACGCAAGAGATTGTAAAACATGTACAGTCCCTTGATGTAATGGCCCTTGGCAAGGCTTTAAAGCTAAAGGATGACAAGGCCCAAGCTCTCTTTGATTTCTATCAAGATTTTGAATCCCATCCTGTAGGCCTAGCTTGTGAAAGCTACGATGGCATTGCTTTCAAATATTTAGACTGGGCCAACTTGTCTGATGAGGCTAAGGCCTTTGGTGAAAGCCACCTCGTTGTGATGTCTGCGTTGTACGGCGTTGTAGAGCCTACAATGGGCGTGCGCGATTATCGACTCGATATGGTCGATAAGGTAGGCATTAATTTATACGATACGTGGCGTGAAACGGTGGATGCATACTTTCACAAGGAAGATTGGATCCTAAATCTAGCGTCTAAAGAATACGCGAAAATGGTGAACCATCCAAAGGTGGTAACCGTTGAGTTTTGGGAATTGCGAGGCGACACGTTTAAACAGATGAGTACGTCCTCCAAAATGAGTCGTGGCATGATGGCTCATGCATGTTTGACGGAGCAAGTGAAACATGTACGGGATTTGCCGCGCGAAATCAATGGATTTACCTGTGTTACAGATATCGAATCCATTACCATACCAAGCGAATCGATGACGGTTCGTTATGAAAGGAAGTGATTGTTTGCAAGTGCAAGACATTCTCGCAAAAGACCTCGTTGGCGATGAATGGCTAACAGAGGATGAGCTAAGATTTCTCATGTCTGTAACTGACGAAGAACAGTTGCAGTTAATATATAAAAAGGCTTATGAAGTAAAGGCGAAATATGTAAAGCCTGTAGCGTATTATCGTGGCCTCATCGAGTTCTCGAACCGATGCATTAAAAACTGTAATTACTGCGGCATCCGTCGTGAAAATGACAAGACGGAACGCTTTGATATGAACCGTGAAGATATCATCAAAATGGCGCAGTGGGCCTATGACCATGAATATGGTTCTATTACGCTCCAATCTGGTGAACGCTGTGATGATGCCTTTGTGGATTATGTGGTAGATTTAATTCGCGACATTAAAGCCATTGGCGATGGATCCCTTGGCATTACGATGTGCGTAGGGGAACAAAGCGAAGAGGCGTACCGCCGCATGCGTGAAGCCGGCGCTAGTCGGTATTTATTGCGCATTGAAACAACAAATAAAGAGCTATATCATAAAATTCATCCTCAAGATGAACTACACTCCTTTGAAACGCGCGTAGAATGCTTACGTAGCTTGCGCCGCGTAGGTTTCCAAGTGGGTACAGGTGTTATGATTGGTTTGCCTGGTCAAACCGAAGAAGACCTTGTAAATGATATCTTGTTCTATCGCGATATGGATATCGATATGATTGGCATGGGTCCGTATGTGGTACATCACGATACGCCGCTAGGCCAAGAGGCATTGGCGATGGGCATCGATGACGAAGCAGGTAAATTGCGCCGCATTCAATTGGGCCTAAAAATGATTGCGTTGACACGGTTATTCTTGAAAGACGTAAATATTGCAGCCACAACAGCATTACAAGCGCTTGATAAATTAGGCCGAGAAAAAGGCCTTGCTGCGGGTGCTAATATTTTGATGCCTATTATTACCATTCCGGAACACCGTGCAAAATATTTGCTGTACGATAACAAACCTTGCGTAGATGATAATGCAGACAAATGTAAAGACTGCTTAACGCGTCGCGTAATGTCCATCGGTGATACCGTAGGCTGGAAACAAAATGGAGACTCTAAGCACTACGGTAAACGTACGGGAGAGTTTTAGAGAGTTTTAGTTTGTATATGAGGTTGTATTATGGAGACAAAATGGTATTCTGATTTTTGGCGGTTGTTTGCAAGTCCTTTTAAAGGAGGTATTGATCAAGTGGTGCAATCGGGCACTTTGCAAAAAGGTTTCTGGGGAACTGTATTCTTATGGGCTATTCCATATATTATATTGGCTTTATTTGGGACTATGTTAATTCCATTTCTCCCTCATAATGAATTTACTGGTTTAACCTATTTAATCGGTATCGGTGCAAGTTTTATATTTGTTTTTGCATGGCTTATCAGTATCGGTTGGTCCTTTGTAATGGTTGCTATCGGTTCTTATGTATATAACTGGGTCATCACTAAGATGGGTGGTACAGACAATGTACAAGCCATTATGAAAGTTAGCTGGTATCTACAAGGGTATGAAGTACTATTATTTAGTATTGGTTATATGATAGTCTTGATCTTGATGGGGCTATTAGATCTTGTATTCGATAGTAGTGCTATTGCTGGTTTCGTATATTTTGTAGGAACCGTGGCATTAATTATTATTTCTATCTGGGTATCCTTAGAACTTATGGCTAGACAAGTCATGATTACTAAAATGAAAGTTTTCATTGCTTGTATCATTACGTCTATCATTTTTGCGATTATCTGGGCAATCTTCATGGCACTTCTTGGTGGCTGTGCCTCTTTAGTGGGTAGATAATACTGATATATAAATTAATATTAATAAAGAGTCCTCTTTTTTTGATAAATTTTTCGGAAAAAGAGGACTTTTCTATTTGGGTGTCGAAATGTATTAGCAAAAGCCGTAATTTGCCATTAAGGAGGCGATTCCGATGAAAGAGTACAGTAGTGATAAATTTAGAAACGTTGCTGTTGTTTCCCACGATGGTGCAGGTAAAACAGCTCTTGTTGAATCCTTGTTGTTAACCTCTGGTGCGGTTGATTTCGTAGGTAAAGGCCAAGACAATAAACATATTATGGACTTTGAACCTGAAGAAATTAAACGTAACGTAACAATCCAATTGGGCATGGCTCCATGTGAATGGCATGACCATAAGGTTAACTTCGTAGATACTCCAGGCTATAATGAATTCCATGGCGAAGTTCGTGCCGCTTTGCGTGCGTGCGATGGTATGTTGATGGTACTATCCGCCACATCTGGTGTAGAAACTGACACAGTTCGCGCTTGGGATTATGCAGTGGAATTACAAATGCCACGCATGGCATTTATCAATAAAATGGATGTGGATGGTGCCGATTTCTTCGGTACTATTGAAAGAATGCGGGAATTATTTGGCAAAGGCATTATGCCATTGCAGATTCCTATCGGTGAAGGCGCCAACTTTGAAGGCGTCGTAGACGTAGCAAAAATGACTGCGTTTACTTACAAGGACGGCCAACCAACAGAGATTGCTGTACCAGCTCACCTTATCGAAAAGGCTCAAGAAATTCGGGAAATGACCGTAGAAGCCGCGGCTGAAGGTAGCGATGAATTGTTGGAAAAATATTTAGAAGGCGAAGAGTTATCTTTAGAGGAAATTCGCCAAGGCTTGCGTGAAGGGATGATTAGTGGCCGTGTGTGCCCAATCATGTGTGGCAGTGCCACATCTCGTATTGGCTTAGATCAAGTATTGGATCGTATGATTCGTTACATGCCGGATGCAACTAAAAAAGTGATGACCGCAACTGATGCGGAAACCGGCGAACAATGTGTAGTACATGTAGACAAACCTTTAACTGCATTCGTATTTAAAACATTGTTAGACCCATTCGCAGGCAAACAAAGCTTTGTACGTATCTTCTCTGGTGAACTTAAAGAAGGCGACCGCCTTTATGATGTAAACCAAGGCGTAGAAGAAAAATGGGGCAAGATGGTTACCCTTATCGGGAAGCAACAAATCCCAGTATCTGCCGCTAAAGCTGGCGATATCGTAGTGATACCGAAATTGGCTAATGCTAAAACTGGCGATACTTTAACTGCTCCTGACTTTAAAGTAACATACGATGCTATCCGATTCCCTCAACCTCTATACACAGTGGCATTAGAACCTGTGAAAAAAGGTGAGGAGGAAAAATTAGCTGGTGCTGTTCTAAAAGTAGCAGAAGAAGATCCTACTTGCGTAGTAGTGAAAAATGCTGAGGCCCGTCAACTACAAATCGATTGTATGGGCGAGGTTCATCTCGAGCATATCCTCAACAAAATGGATCGTAAATATGGCGTACAAGCTAAACTTGTGACTCCATACATTCCATACCGCGAAACCATTAAAGGCTCCGCTGAAACCGAGTCTAAATATAAGAAACAAAGTGGCGGTCATGGTCAATATGGTCACGTTAAGATTCAAGTGGACCCATTATATGATGGTACCGAATTTGCGTTCGTAGACAAAATCTTTGGTGGTGCTGTACCTAAACAATACATACCAGCAGTGGAAAAGGGTGCCAAAGAAACCCTAGATAAAGGCTTAATTGCGGGATATCCTATGATTGGCGTGCAAGTGACACTCTTGGATGGATCTTACCATAGCGTAGACTCCTCAGAGTTAGCATTCAAAGTAGCTACGTCACAGGCTATCAAGGATGTAATTCCTAAGGCGAAACCAGTCCTATTAGAACCAATCTATGAAGTTAACGTGTATGCACCAGATGCTTTCATGGGCGACATCATGGGTGATTTAAATAGCCGTCGAGGTCGTGTATTAGGCATGGAACAAAGTGAAAGAACAGGTATTTCTGTTGTTAAAGCACAAGTACCATTGGCTGAAATGGCCGACTATGTGACAGCATTGCGCTCCATCACTCAAGGACAAGGCGTATTTAACCGTCAGTTCTATACTTATGAAGAGGTTCCACATAAGCAAGCGGAAGAAATTATCGCTGCTCATAAGACTCAAGAATAAAGTTAAGACCATGTCCACGTACTGTATCAAATACAGTTAGAATCACAACAACTGAATAGATAATTGCATATAGTAACAACTTAATAGCATAACAATTGACGTAAGTCATAAATTTGAATAGTATTTTACAGGAGCCCTCCATATATGTAGCGTATGGAGGGCTTTTACTATATATGCCTTACCATATTTGCGCCTCATATAAAGCGTATAATGGCTAGTCCTTTATGTATATATGTGCTAACATTAAAGGTAATATAATTGCTTATATATCAGGTGTTATTTCCATATAACGGGAAAGGATCGTATATGTTTTTCTCTAGCATTACTGCAGATTATACAAAAATGGGCTATCCTAAAGCCATCGTACGAGCTTTAGATTTCTTAAAGAATACAGATTTGAAAGCATTGCCAGGCGGTCGTCATGAAATTGAAGGTGACATGATGTATGCCAATGTGGACGATGTAGAAACCAAGCTATTTGAAACTACGAAACCTGAATCTCATCGCAACTATGTAGATATTCAATTTATGGTGAGCGGCGAAGAAAATATGGGCTTTTTCGTAGATAAAGGTCTCGTTAAACCTGTTGAATCCTATCCAGAACGAGATTGCTATTTCTATCCAAACGAAGCCGTTGATGAAGGGCACATCCACTGTCCGGAAGGGTATTATACGGTATTCTTCCCATCTGATATCCATAGACCTTTGTTAGCGGTTAATGATAAGCCTATTAAAATCCGCAAGGTTGTTGTAAAAGTGCACGTGGATCTCTTAGGCGAGTAATCCTATGAAGCGATACGAAGTTATAGGTGTTCTACTAACCCTATTAGGTGCCATTTTATGGGGCGTATCAGGTGCTTCAGTACAATTCCTAAGCAACTTTAGGGATATGAACTTAGAATGGCTAGTTACCATGCGATTAATTACAGCAGGGCTATTAACCGTTATCTATGCGTGGTTTAAGTATGGTAATGCTATCTTTGATGTCTTTCGAAATTTGAAAGATATAGTAGGCCTTATCGTTTTTGGCGTATTTGGTATGGCCTTGTGCCAATATACATACTTTAAATCCATTGCTTTGGCTGGGGCTGGCATTGCGACGGTACTCCAATACTTGGCGCCATCCATGATTATTATTTATATGCTAGCACGTTATGGTAAACGGCCCTCTAAAGGGGAGATTATTTCTGTTATATTGGCCTTGGTAGGTACGATTTGTTTGATGGGGAATGATGGCTTTTCTTTTGAAAGCTTCCCTCTGGCCGTGCTTATGTGGGGCCTCTTGTCTGCCGTGGGCGTCGCTGTATATAGTGTTTCTCCCGTAGATTTACTATATAAATATGGCACCTTACCGATTGTAGGCTTTGGTATGCTCCTCAGTGGTATTGTGGCGGCTATCTTGTTCCACCAACCAAATTCGTATGCCTTGTGGGATGTATGGACAGTTATTGGCTGTTTCAATGTTGTCTTTCTTGGGACCATTGTATCCTTTAATGCTTATTTAGAAGGTGTTAAGCGCATAGGCGCTGTGCCGGGCTCTATTTTGTCATCTATTGAACCGATTTCGGCGGCTTTCTTTGGATGGGCTTTTTTAGACAACCAATTTAGTGCATTAGGGCTAATTGGCATGGCCATGATCATCGCTACTGTTATTATTATCGCTCTTGAAAAACGTAATTAATATATGAGGTCTCTTTGCTGTATATTGCGGTTTAGAGGCCTCTTTGTTATGATGTTATAGTATTTTAATGTCGCATTAGATGGAGGAATTAGATGGGGGAGAAACAGTGGATTGGCATGGCGTTAGCCATTCTAGGAGCCTTGTTTTGGGGCCTTTCAGGCACATCTGTACAATATCTGGAAGGGGCAAAACACTTAAATGTAGAGTGGCTATTAGAGGTTCGGTTACTCGTGGCCGGGTTCTTGACGATTATATTGGCCTATATGCAAGATGGGATGCGCATCTTTGATATTTTTAAAAATAAAAAAGACTTTGGTAAATTGCTCATCTTCGGTGTTCTTGGCATCGCTTTAGCGCAGTATACATACTTTAGAGCCATCGCTATATCTGGCGTGGGTGTTGCTACGGTCCTTCAATATGTAGCGCCAACGTTGATTATTATTTATCTCTTCCTACGATACTTTAAAAAGCCATCCCTTGCAGAAACTGGCTGTGTTGTATTAGCCATGATTGGCACCGTTTGTATCGTCTCACAAGATGGATTAGATATGGCAAATATTAATGGTGAAGCTTTACTGTGGGGACTCATTTCTGCAGCTAGCATCTGTGTCTATACATTGCAACCTATTGAACTATTAAAGAAATATGGCACTACATCGATTGTTGGTTTTGCCATGTTTATCTGTGGGGTTATTTCGTTAGCCATGTTCCAGCAAATCGATTCTGAAGCAATTTGGGATGGTATGACATGGCTTGGATTATTCGCCATTATTATATTGGGGACGGTTGTATCCTTTAATGCTTATATCGAAGGGGTGCGACGGATTGGTGCCGTACAAGGCTCTATTCTTTCTTCGTTGGAACCGATTTCAGCCGCTCTATTTGGCTGGGCATTATTGGGAAATGAATTTACCTTTATCGGAATTATAGGTATGATTTGTATCATTGCCACCGTATTCATTATCGCCTGGGATCGACAACGACAAATCAAACGAGAAGTGCTAGAAAAACTGAACAAAGTAGAGATAAACTAAAGAAACTTAATTAAATAGAAATTAATTAGACAAACGAAAACACATATACCATGAGGTATATGTGTTTTTTGTAATCAAATATTATATTTTTTGCTAAGTTAGGATCTAGAATATTTTGTTTATTTATTAATACAAATGAATTTTCATAGGTATAGAAATTATCTAAATCTATGTAGTGGTAACCTTCGTATTGGTTTTTAGCCAATTTGTAGTTCCTTCCTTCTGTTTGTAACATAATTTTTTAATTCTAGAACTGATTCAGTTGTAGGAGTGAAGTCTTCAATCATAGATGAACCTATGGCATACCAAACTGCATCAAAGTCCTCATAATTATCAAATTGTACATCTAAAATGGTGAGTTTTTCTTTATTTACATTTAATGTCATAGGCACCTCCTTTATTACTATTATTATAGCATAGCTCGTCTCTTTATTTTGTATACATGACCTATTTTATTGACTATTTACTTATCTATTCATATAGTTAATATATAAGTACTAATTAATTTTTAGGAGGTTCCTATGTCTGTAAAAGATTTCGTACAACAACGACGTGATGATTTTATCGCTATGCGTCGTGATTTTCATATGTATCCAGAGCCAGCTTGGCTTGAATATCGTTCTGCTTCTAAAGTAGCTGAAAAGATAATTTCTTTAGGGTATGATGTAGCACTTGGTGCAGATGTACTCGATTTAGATTCTCGTATGGGTTTACCTAGCGAAGAGGTTATGAAAGCAGCCATGGCTCGCGCTATGGATGAAGGCGCTGATCCTGAGCTCGTAGAAAAAATGGGCTATGGTAAAACAGCTATCGTAGCAACTATGAAGTTCAGTGATGATGGTCCTGTAGGAGCGTTCCGTGCAGATATGGATTCCAATGATGTAATCGAATCTAAAGCATCTAACCATATTCCTGCTAAGAATGGTTTCCGTTCCCGCCATGAGAAGGCTATGCATGCTTGTGGTCATGATACACATATGACAATGGGCCTTGGCCTTGCTGAATATATTGCTACACATAAGGATGGCTTGAAGGGTACTATTAAACTTATCTTCCAACCAGCAGAGGAAGGCGTACGTGGTGCTAAAGCGATGGTAGAGGCTGGCGTAGTAGATGACGTTGACTTGATGTTCGGCATGCATATCGGATTCAATGAACAGTTATCTAATTGCTTTGCTTGTAGTGATCATGGCTTTTTAGCGACTACAAAACTTGATGCTGTATTCCATGGCTATTCTTCCCATGCAGGTGGTTCCCCAGAAAAGGCTCAAAATGCCATGCTTGCAGGCTGTACAGCTGTTATTAACTTACAAGCCATTGCTCGCCATAGTGGGGGTGCATCTCGCATGAATGTAGGCGTTTTTGAAAGTGGTACAGGTCGCAATGTTACTCCTGATGTAGCAACACTTAAATTAGAAACTCGTGGTGCTACTACAGAGATCAATGATTATATGATTGAACGTACTAAGACCATTATTAAAGGTGCTGCAGAAATGCATGATTGTACCTTTGAAATTACAAAACAAGGTGAAACTCCTGCAGGACGTATTAGCGATGATTTAGCTCGCGAAGTACAATCTATCATTGAACCATTAGGTATCTTTAAAGAAGTTCCATTCGATTATAGCGGTGGCGGTAGTGAAGACTGTGCTTACTTCTTAAATCGTGTTATTGATCGTGGTGGTCGAGCAACCTATATGGTATTGGGCTCAGCTATTAAAGCACCTCATCATAATCCATTATTCGATATCGATGAAGAAGACATGCTAAACGGTATTGTTGCGTTAGGTACAATTGCTACTCACTATTTAAAATAGGACATATTGATTGAGATATTGTGATGCATACATCCAAGCTATAGGTACATAACTATATAGATGTATGCATCGAAATATGTATAGTGTGCTATATATTAGATGTAATATGAGTATTAGATTGTGAGGTGTTATATGATTCAACGAGAGCGTTTAGCTAAAGATTTTGATGCTATGGCACAGTTGACTGCACCTGGTGAGGGAATCAATCGCCTAGCTTTTACCGATGCAGATTGGAAGGGGCGTCAATATATTATTGATTGTATGACTGATGCGGGTCTAACTGTAGAGATAGACGATTTTGGAAATGTACTAGGCTATAAGGTAGGTAAGAATCCTGATTTACCGGTTGTCATGGTTGGTTCTCATACGGACAGCGTGCCTAATGGAGGCAATTATGATGGTGTGGTGGGTGTATTATCTGCTATCGAAGCGGTTCGCAGTATGACTGATGATGGTTTTGAACATGATCATACCATTGCAGTGGTAGACTTTATGTGTGAAGAGTCTAGCCGCTTTGGAGCAGCCACATTAGGCAGTAAAGCTATGCGCGGTGAATTGACATTGCAAGATTTACATCGCTTAGTAGATAAACAAGGTATTTCCTTGTATGACGCATTAAAAGCGCGTAATTTAAATCTAGATGCTATTGAACATATGGAATATAAACGACCTGTAAAGTCTTTCACAGAAATTCATATTGAACAAGGTAAAGTGTTAGAGCACAAAGCTAAACCCATCGGCGTTGTAACTGGTATTGCCGCACCAGAGCGGTTCTATGTAACCATTCGTGGCAATGCAGATCATAGTGGGGCTACACCAATGAACTTGCGTCATGATGCACTCTGTGGGGCTTCTAAAATCATTCTCGGTATTGAGGAGATTGCATCTATGCAAGAGGAGCCTCCAGTAGTGGGTACAGTCGGTGTAGTAGAGGTTGTGCCAGGAGCGATGAACGTTATTCCTGGAGCAGTTAAACTGGGCGTAGATATTCGCAGTATTTCTAAGGTGGCCCGAGATTCTGTAGTTACCCTCATTAAGGAATTTATTGATGTTATTGCAGAGAAACGAGGCTTATCCTATACGATTGAACCTGTTGCACAGGATCATCCTGTAGTGATGAATCCGGCTATGATTCGCGAAATTGAAGAGGCTGTTAAGTCTGTAGGCGTAGACTATATGACCATGCCAAGCGGTGCTGGTCATGATGCCATGCATTGGGCTGATGATGTTCCTACAGGAATGATTTTTATCCCATGCCGTGAAGGTATCAGCCATAATCCAGCTGAATTTGCAGATATGGATGACATCGTTACGGGAGCTAAGATATTAGACACGGTGCTAAGAAAGCTTAGCTTAGAAAGTACTAAACTTAACTAGGTTGAGTACTGTGGAATATTTGATGTAGATATAATTTAGTTAGATCTGTGTTAACTAGCTAAGATATCATGTTTTACGTGGTTAGAAGGGTGTATTCCGTAATAGAATGGCAGAGAATACTTGCTATTGATAGGGAATACATGGATTGGAGAGATTATGGTTATTGCTGGTGTTGTTATCGTAGTGGCAACGTTTATTGCCATTATTAAGCAGTTTGAAACACGGCTTGTGTTGTTATTATCGGGCTTATTAATGTGTTTTATAGGTGGGCAGCTTAGTGCTGGTACGACAGCCTTTGTAAAAGAGCTTACAAATCCAGGTCTTGTACCAACTATTTGTACAGTGCTTGGTTTTAGTTATGTTATGGAGTATACAAAATGTACAGAGCACATGGTATATTTCATCTCTGCAGGCCTTAAAAAGATGACTAAAATCATCATTCCTGGTGCTGTTATTATTACGTTCTTGATCAATATTGCGTTACCTACAGCGGCAGGCTGTGCAGCTGCAGTAGGTGCTCTATTAATTCCTGCACTTATTCGCTCCGGTGTGCATCCAGCGATGGCAGGTTCCGCTATTTTCTTAGGAACTTGGGGTAGTGCATTGAGTCCTGGTCTTATGTTTAACCCTCAAGTAGCACAACTTGCCGGTGAAGACGTAATGACCGTTATCGCTAGCTTTTCTATGCAAGCCATTATTGGCATTGTCGTAGCAGCTATTTTGCTCAATATCGTAGCTATCGTTAAGAAAGAGCATACAGGATATGTATTGAAAGAGGCTAACGAAGAAGAAGGCAAAGAATTTAAAGTAAATTATTTATATGCTATCATCCCAATTATTCCGCTTGTATTACTCGTACTCGGTAGTAAACAAGTAGCAGTGATTCCTGAAATTTCTGTTCCTGTATCTATGCTCATTGGTACAGCTATCGGTATTATTGCCGTACGTCCTAATGTAACGGAAGCAGTTAAGAAATTCTTCCGCGGTACTGGCGATGGTATGTGTGATGTTGTGGGTCTTATGGCTGCGGCGGCAGCCTTTACTGCGGGTATGCAGTACATTGGGCTTACAAATGCACTCATTGATGGTATGAAGAACTCTCAACAAATCGCTCAAATTGGTGCGGCCTTTGGTCCATTCTTATTAGCTGTTATCTCTGGTTCTGGTAATGCAGCAGCCCTTGCATTTAACGGAGCTGTAACACCTCATGCAGCAGACTTTGGCTATGGCATCATGCAACTCGGCTCTATGGCCCAATTAGGTGCTGGCATCGGTCGTAGTATGAGTCCAGTAGCAGGTGCAGGTATCATCATTGCTGGCCTTGCAGGCATTAACCCTATGGAAATGGCAAAACGCAATGCTGTACCATGTATTATTGCTACAGTAGTGATTATGCTATTGTTATTATAATTATAATTAGATGAAAGTAGTTGTGCAGTTGTAATGCTATAAAGCACATCTGCTCAACGACCTTAAATTTAAAGTTCACAAGAAAAGAACCCCATCATGATTAATATCATGATGGGGTTCTCTTTATAATGTAGATTTCTATTATTTAAGTTTGAAGCCAATCCAGAGAGCGGAAATAATAAATAAGCCACCGCTAACCCAGAATAGGGTAGTAAAGCCTAGCCATGCCATAAGGCTAGCACCACCGACGGATCCTAAGAAGTAGCCAAAGAATAGACAAGATTGATTGTAGGAGAATACTTGTCCTGTAAATTCACGAGGCGTTTTTGAGGATAGATAGGTGTTTAAAGCAGGCAACATGCCACCTAAACCAAAACCTTGTAGGAACCTGATTATTGCAAGTTGATATACATCAGAAACATAGGCTTGAGGGATATTTAGAATCCCTACATAAATAAGAGATACTACTAATACTTTCCGTGGCCCAATCTTGTCGACTAATTTACCTAGTGGAGAACTACTCATAAGTTGAGCAATACCCATAGCGGAGAATACAGCGCCTGCAATAAATGCTAGATTTTCTGTATCACTAGGAACGATTCCCTTAATATATACAGAGATAACAGGTTGTAAGGACATGATGCATATTGCATAGATAAAGGACGCTACACATAATGCGACAATACTATTAAATTCCGGTATTTGCTCTTTCAACTTACGGATGGAAAGTTTTTCAGGATTCGGTTGTGGTACATAATTTTCATGGATGAATATAGTAGCCAGCACACCAGCTAAACCCATGAGCGTACCGACGATGATGAAGTCATTGCGAATGCCTACTGTATCTGCAATATAGCCGCCCAATAAAGGCCCTATTAGTGAACCAGCAAGATTAGCAGATGCTAATAATCCTAAGGCCCAACCTGTCCGCTCAATAGGTGATTCTGAAGCTATTAATGTAATTGATGCCGAGTAAAAACCACTTACTAGACCTTGGACGAGCCGGATTAAAACAACCCCTTCGGGTGTAGTTTGAAAAGCAATTAATATATTGCATAATGCCATGCCAAAGCTAGATCGTATTAATGTAATTTTACGACCTTTTTTGTCGGCAACACGCCCCCAAAATGGTGCTGCTAAGCAAACGATTATATAGGTTGCGCCAGTGGCTAACCCAGACCATAAGGACATAGCTTCTGGAGTTTGTACGCCTAAATCATGAAAGTATAAAGGCAGAATTGGAGCTAACTGGCTTACACCAAAGGCTGTACAGAATACACAGACTAAACTGATGTACACCGTTCGTTTCCATGTTTCCAAAGTATCCCTCCTTTCTTAGTTTTAGTACTTTCTTAGTTTTAGTATGTTCTTAATAAAATAATATCCTTATTTCTTTTTAATTTCATCCCAATCACTTAAGTCAGGAAGCTTATTGCTAGTTATAGAGTCCTGAATCCAGTAGTTGATGGAGGTTAAGTTGCAAGACTCTCGTTCAAAGCCATATTCGTTGTCCTCATCTACAGTGGCATAGAGTCGAATGCGTAAGTTTTTACCTTTTGCGCGCTCGATGTAATAGCTAATACATTGCTCATCAAGGCTAGAAGGGCGAACCTCAATAATATTATACTTGCCATTCGCTACGCCTTCTAAGGCATCCTTGATCATTTGATTGGAAAGTTCATATTGATTAAGGTAGAAGATATCGTTGTCACAAGTTAATACATATTCTCGAGGAGGCGTAGTGTTTTTGTACTGTTTCTCCCAACTTTCATCAATAACAGGTAATGTAGCATTATCATAGAAGTCTTTAATTAAAGCGAGACCTGCAGGAATGGACATTTCTTTAAAGTATCTTATTTCATATACTCTAGGATCCACGTTTTCATCTAGTTCGCTAGGCTCCTCAATGTAGCCGTATAGATAGATAGTACAAGAGTTTGTATCTTCATTGTGGAACATAACGATACTGTACACATCGTAAATTACGTTTTCTATGGATTGGCGATTATCGTAGATGATAAAGCTGAGATATTTTTGTGTATCCCATTCTCGTTGAATGAAATTCCAGTCGTATCTATTGGTGCGCCAACCAGTAGTAGAGTCCTCAAAGATTTCTAATACATCTACGGAGTTTTGAGGCCAAGCAGGGGGCATAGGATTACATGTTGTAGAAGATTGCGTTATTCCTTCTTTGTACTGATAGTGTCCATCAACGAGTTCAAAGGCCTCTAATCGCTCAGATGCTTCGTCAGGAATTACCAACGGCTTACCAGTGCCTAACCAATTATCATTTCTTGTGTTGAGACGATTGATGCTTTCACGAGCATGCTCGTAAAACGTAACGGCTTGGTCTAAATCCGGTTCTTTTGTAATGGCACCAATTTCGTAGCAATAGCCGGCGGCCAGTTGCCATAGATGGTCAGCATAGTCATAACTACCGTATCTATCGAAACATTTGCTAGCCTGATTAACGCACTCTATGGCGGTTCTTATGGCAGGGGTATTACCTTTTTTGAAAGTAAATACATAAGCGAGATACGGCCAAATCGCATCGAGAGTGTAAATCGCTGGTTGTTGTAATAAGTGAGCGATGCGAGACCAGTCTTGGGACTGACCATCGATATTTAATGTGCGAAGAATGATGGCTTGCATTGTAACGTAAGCGTGGTCGTTAAAGTCTAAATAATCTGGGCTTATAGCAGCACGCTCGTAGTATTTGAGGGCCTTTTGAATATCCTGAGGGATTCTTTTGTTAGACTCACATGGTTTTGCATAGTACTCGGCAGCTTCACGCAAACACATGCCATTATTCATGGTTACGCCACGCTCAAAATATTCGAGTGCTCGTTCATGCTCCCCGCGAGACTTACAAATATCGCCTGCTAAATACATCATGAGTGGCAAACCTGCTGCAGCCCCTTCAAAAATAACTTGTTCTTCCATTGCCTTATTATTTTGCTCGGCATAGGTAAGGCGCAAGTTGCGGTACGCAATGACAAGACCTGCCGCTGCAGATTTATGTAACCATTGCTGCGCAATGGCCGTTACTTTATTTGCCAATCTACGTTGATCTACTTGTACAAATAAAGATTTAAAAAAATGGACAACACCAGATGGTTCACCTTCATTAACTATCTTTCGTGCAGATGGCAAGAGGCGGTAATCGCCCCATTGGAATACATTGGCAATGGCGTATGCACAGTAAGAACAACCCTTTTGGGCGCCCTCATAGACGCGCTGGAATGCTTGGTCCTTCGTCATAGGCATCTCTTTTTCAATAGTAGGTGTAAGGGCACCAGAGGTACGCATAGCCTGTAAAATATCGATGGCACTGCCTTTGCGAATAGCCGTATGTAAATAACTATACGCCTTAGTATCATCCTCGGGGAAACCTGCTTCAATCCAGGTGAACTGAGGGCCAGAATAGACGCGTGCCAAAATAGCGTACACATCACCAATACCTGGAACCTTTTGGCCTTCCTCGTCAAGTTTCACAAGGGCATCAAGCTCAGACTTGCCCGCCCAAGCTATATCTTTATTACACTGGTGGAATATTTTATTGAAAGACTGCTGTATTTGATCCGTGAAATAAAAACTCATACTCTCTCCTTCGCATAATAATCAGTAAAAGCTGATAACATATGTAGTTTCAGTATACTATTAGTGTTTAGAGGAAAACAATATAAATTATCGATTGCTTGAGGAATAATATATTCAATTTTAATTATTTATATTAGAATAGATAGAAAACTGGGTGTGATATAACAATAAAAGGGATGAATATGAGAAATATAAATTTTGATATGATGATTGCCGTATTTGGAGCTTGATATTATTATTTATCTATATATTTTTGTATTGATTATATTTACATAGCTTTAATTTGTAGATATCCTTCGGTATGAGAGAGAAGAGAGCTTTATTTTAATGTGGTTACATAATGAAATTTCACTATTTAAACAAAATATAGAAATGCTGCGAGTGAATCAACGTATAGGCCGATTGGCATTTTTGTGGGCTGTGCTCGGTTTAATGGGAAGTAAATTTTTAGCGTACCTTCTATTTGTGGTATTGATAGGATTTATTCAAGATGGTCTGTTTCAAGGCAGTACATATTTGTCATATATTTATTTTGGATGTTTGCAGATTATACATGTAATTGCATCTATTTTTATTCTCAAACGTAGACTAAATGACTGTGGTTCATCCTTGTGGTATATGATATTAGTTCCCATAGCATACCTAAGTTTGTGGGTGTATTGGGGGATGAGTTTTAGTTGGGAATCTATATCTGAAACCTTTATCAATACAGGCTTTCATTGGGACGGATTTTTCTGGCAGTATTTCATCTTGGCTTGCTTTGCGTTGCCTCTTAGTGTACCGGATTCTAATAAGTATGGTTTAGATGAAGGACGAGATAGCTATAATAACTATATTATTTCCTATACTCGAAGTTCCACGATTACTAAAGCTACAAATAATAGTAAATTTGACTATATTTGTAGCTGTATATGGGATGTTTTATTTGCTAGAATCTTTGATGTTAAGGGAAGGACTCCTGTATCAGCTTTTTGGGTTGGTCTCATAGGAACTCGTCTTTTCATGGATGTCATTATGAATATGGTTATAGCCGTAGTATCGTTAATTGTTCAGCTTGGTATACCTCTTTATATACCACGTTGGGGATTTATGGCTATCCTGATATGGCCAGCTATAGCAATGATTACATTAGGCATACGTAGACTTCATGATTCCCTATTAAGTGGGTTATGGATTATTGGTCTTTTCGTTCCGTATATTAATATTTTTGTTAGTTATCATCTTTTGTTTAAAAAATCTTGGCATATTGAAAGTTAAGATTCTCCTTGACTTTCATTCTATAGAAACATTATAATCAGATTATAATTTTATACTCGCCTAAAAGAAACCGATGAGGTGGAGATAAAAATAGGAAATGCACTCACAGAGAGCGGGATTAGCTGAGAACCCGTAGTACGCAGCTTATTAAATGGACCACCGAGGGCGCATGGAACAGAATGAATTTCATTCCTAGTATGGTGCGACGTCACACGAGCGTTAGTCGTGAGGGATATGTTAGTATCCTGCGAAAGAGGAGTGCGCTGCATTCAAACAAGGTGGTACCGCGATTTATAGCATAATACAAGTATTTTCTAATACTCTTGTAAAAATAGAACTATAGACTCGTCCTTGACGTTATATTGTCATGGGCGAGTTTTTTTATTGGCCAACGCCAGATGGAGGTTCTCATGATTTTTCCTAGTTTAGACCGTGTGAAAGCTATCGCACCGGGCTACGATATCGTGCCTGTATATATGGAAATTTTATCCGACGTACGCACACCGATTAGCGTGTTGAAAGCGTTAAAACAAGTGAGCAGTCATACGTACTTGCTTGAAAGTGCGGATAATAGTAATCATTGGGGCCGTTACTCCTTCTTGGGCTATGATCCTAAGATTGAGCTCTTCTGCAAAAACCATAAAATGACTATCAAAGATGGTACAACACGTACCTTTGAGTGTTCTGACCCAGCTGCAGAGATTCGCAATATTTTGAGCCAATACAAAAGCCCTCGCTTAGAAGAACTACCAACCTTCACAGGTGGCTTTGTAGGGTACTTTGCTTGCGAATATATTCGTTACATTGAGCCAACATTGGACTTCCCAACGCCAGATGATGACTCTGCTATGGTAAACGATGTAGACCTTATGCTCTTTGATAAGGTAATCGCCTTTGACCATTATAAAAATAAAATCTACTTGATTGCTAATATTAGCACTAGCGATTTAGAACGTAACTACAACAAGGCTGAGCTTGAACTTAAAGCATTAGCTGATCTCGTAGTAAACGGCAAAGAGGCAGATGTTCCCAAAGGCATCCTTAAAACAGAGTTTACCTCTGAGTTTACAAAGGACGAGTTTGAGGCAATTGTTAAAAAGACACAGCATTACATCAAGGAAGGGGATATCTTCCAATGTGTTGTATCTAACCGCCGTGAAGCTGAGTTCGATGGTAGCTTGTTAAATGCGTATCGCGTATTGCGTACATTGAACCCATCTCCATATATGTTCTACCTATCCGGTGGCGATGTAGAGCTTACAGGTGCTTCTCCAGAAACATTGGTAAAATTGACAGATGGTAAAATGTACACCTTCCCAATTGCAGGTACTATGCGCCGCGGTAAAACCGAAGCAGAGGACCTCGCTATTGAAGAAAAGCTCATTAACGACGAGAAAGAGTTGGCTGAACATAACATGCTCGTTGACCTTGGCCGTAACGATTTAGGTAAAATTGCTAAATTCGGTTCCGTACAAGTAGAGGCGTTACATATGTTGCAACGTTTCTCCCACGTAATTCACATTACGTCTACTGTAAGCGGCGACATTCAAGACGGTAAAGATGCTCTCGATGCTATCGGTGCTACATTGCCAGCAGGTACTTTGTCCGGGGCTCCTAAGATTCGTGCTATCGAGATTTTACACGAACTTGAAAAAAGCCCGCGCGGTGTATACGGCGGCGCTGTAGGTTACATCGACTTCTCCGGTAATATGGACGTATGTATCGGCATCCGTATGGCTATGAATAAAGGTGGTAAGGTTTATGTTCGCGCTGGCGCTGGTATCGTTCGCGATAGTGTTCCTGCTAGTGAATATAACGAAACCTTGATCAAAGGCCAATCCATGATTTCCGCAATTACAGATGCACAGGAGGTAGAATAATGGTACTCCTTATAGATAATTACGATAGCTTCTCCTTCAATTTATACCAATTAGTAGGCTCTATCGATCCAGACATTAAAGTCATCCGCAGCGATGAATTAACAGTTGAAGAAATCCGCGCTTTGAAACCAGACTATGTGATACTTTCACCAGGACCTGGCAGACCAGCTGATGCGGGCGTATACGAAGACCTATTGCGCGAATGCAAAGGCGAATTCCCAATCCTCGGCGTATGCCTTGGTCACCAAGCCATCGGCGAAGTATTTGGTGGCACCGTTTCCTACGCAAAACAAGTTATGCACGGCAAACAAAGCGTAGCCAAACAAGTGCACCCATCTAAAATCCTTAAAGATGTACCTGAACAATTTGAAGTAGCACGCTACCACTCCTTGGCGATTATTGACGAAACCATGCCAAGCGAACTCATCGTTACATCCATTACCGACGACGGCGAAGTAATGAGCGTAGAACACAAAGACTACCCAATCTACGGCGTGCAATTCCATCCGGAATCCATCATGACACCAAACGGAGAACAAATGATTCGCAATTTCTTAGAAAAATAACCACTGTTTAATTTAGGTATCGAGGGGCTATTATTAGTTACTAGAACGATCGGGCAGAAATAAGGTCTCTCGGAACTCCAAGTGGCCACCGCCCCACTACGTGGGGCCGCCAAGTCGTTCCTTAAGACCTTATTTCCTGCCAACTCAATCTTGGCAGTACCTATAATAGCCCCTCTACAATACATATATCGAACAGTAACTATATTTTTCTAAAGAAATATGCGAACCAGAACCCCTAATATAAGAAAAAGTGGTGCGTAGCACCACCATTCCCACTCTCGATAAAGAAATGACCTGTGCGTTACTGCATATAATGCGCAGGATCATTTGATAATAGTTTGTTTGAGGGATATCTATTAAATTGGTATGATTTTTTAGCTGATAGGTGCGATTGGGTTATGTGCGAAGCCGACTTGGCGCCCCGCATAGCGGGGGGTGGCCACTTGGAGGCTGAGGGCATGACCCAATCGGTACCGACTAGGTAGATATGGTGTCAATTTAATAGACATCCTCAAAAGGAGATATAAAATGATTAAAGACGCATTATATGCAGTAACGCATGGTCAGGATTTATCCTACGATCTTGCTAAAGATACAATGAATAAGATTATGAGCGGCGAGGTAGCTGAGGTTCCTATGGCGGGTTTCTTGTGCGCTTTGGCGGCAAAAGGCCCTACTGTAGATGAGGTTACAGCCTTTGCTGAGGTTATGCGTGAGAAAGCAGGTTCTGTGCCTCATGAAGGTACTGTTGTGGAAATTGTAGGTACTGGCGGTGACGAAGCGAATACGTTTAACATTTCTACTACTTCTGGTTTTATCATTTCTGCAGCAGGTATTCCTGTAGCAAAGCATGGTAACCGCAGTGTATCTAGTAAATGTGGCGCTGCTGACTTGATCGAAGCATTAGGTGCTAAATTAGAGCTTAACGGTGAACAAAATGAGGCAGTTCTCAATAAAGCCAATATGTGCTTCATGTTTGCTCCTGTATACCACCAAGCTATGAAATATGCTGGCCCTGTACGTAAAGCGTTAGGCGTTCGTACTGTGTTCAACATCCTTGGACCATTGGCGAACCCAGCAGGCGCTACTGTGGAGTTGATGGGCGTGTACGATAAATCTTTAGTAGAACCATTGGCTCGCGTGTTGGCTAATCTTGGCGTTAAACGTGGCGCAGTTGTACACGGCTTTGATGGCCTTGATGAAATTACGGCTACCAACAAAACGTACGTATGCGAAATTAATAATGGTACTTTCACAAGCTACGAATTCGATCCTAAGGACTATGGTTTCGAATACGCTGATAAAACTGAGCTTGAAGGTGGCGACGCTGCGGTAAATGCTGAGATTACACGCCGCGTTCTCGGTGGTGAGCAAGGTGGTAAACGCACAGCAGTTCTCCTTAACGCAGGCATGGCGATTTACCTTGCAAAAGATGGTATTACATTAGCAGAGGGCATTGAAGAGGCGAAAAACATGATCGACTCTGGCAAGGCTCTTGCGACAATGGAACAATTTGTGAAAGCAACCCAAGAGGTATAACCATTGATTTTAGATAAGATTGTAGAGGCTACCAAAGTTCGCGTAGCCCAAGAAAAAGAGGTGGAAACGCCTGAGGCTGTAAAAGCAGCGGCTTTGGCGTTACCATCGGATACAGGATTTCCTTTTGAAGCAGCCCTTCGTCAGCAAGACTTTAACTTCATTTGCGAAGTGAAGAAAGCCTCTCCATCTAAGGGGATCATTGCTGAGCACTTTCCCTATTTAGACATTGCTAAAGAATATGAGGTTGCTGGTGCAGCAGCCATCTCTGTATTGACTGAACCAGACTTCTTTAAAGGGGACAAAAAATATTTACAAGAAATCGCTAGCACTGTAAAAATTCCTGTATTACGCAAGGATTTCATTATTGATGAATACCAAATCTACCAAGCAAAGGTATGGGGCGCTAGTGCAATCCTCTTAATCTGTGCATGCCTCGATGTACCAACATTGACCAAATTCCGTGAGTTAGCTGACTCTCTTGGCTTATCCTCCTTAGTAGAGGCTCATGACGAGCACGAAGTACAAATGGCTATTGATTGCGGTGCCCGTATTATTGGTGTTAACAACCGTAATTTAAAAGACTTTACTGTAGACGTACAAAACAGTGTGCGCCTGCGTAATCTCGTTCAAGACGATGTGATCTTTGTATCTGAAAGCGGTCTAGAAACGCCAGGGGATATCCAAGTGTTGCGGGATAACAATATCGGCGTAGCCTTGATGGGTGAAACCTTCATGCGTTCTCCTAACAAGGTTGAAAAGTTGGCATATCTCTATGGGCCCACATACTACACGCCAAAGGTTAAGATGTGTGGCATCTCTAAAGTAGAAACAATCCCTGCAGTAGTAGAGGCAAAGCCGGACTATATGGGCCTTGTATTCGCGCCAAGCAAACGACAAGTCACTGTAGACAAAGCTAAAACATTAGTGGAAGAACTTCATAAACAATACGCAAAAACATATGGTGCAGTTGAAGCGCCAATGAATGTTGAAACAGCACAAGATAGTAAGGAATTTGTCCAAGAAAATCCTAATTTTGAGAACATTAAAACGGTAGGTGTCTTCGTCAATGAAACATTAGATAACCTCGTTACAATTGCTAAAGAAGCCAATCTTGATGCGGTGCAATTGCACGGCGACGAAGATGAAGCTTTCATCCAAACTCTCAAAGAGAAAACAGATGTAGAGGTTTGGAAAGCTGTTCAAATCCGCAGTGCTGCAGATGCGGAGGCATGGATCGATAGCAGTGCCGATATGCTATTATTTGATGCGTACCATAAGGATGAACGAGGTGGTACGGGCGAAGTGTTCGACTGGTCTTGCTTAGATGAGTTTGAACGTCCATTTATGCTCGCAGGTGGTATCGACAGTACAAACGTGGCGCGTGCTATTCGCACAGTTCGTCCTTACGGCATAGATATTAGTAGCGGCATTGAAACAAATGGCGTGAAAGACGATAAGAAGATTAAAGCTTTCACCAACATTGTGAGAACCATAGCTCACTAAATGTTGAGAGAATAAGGCCTATTATAGGCGAGTAATCATAGAAAATACATAAATCTAAGATATAATAATATTTTAGACACATCCGATGGAATTCATCGATTGTTGAGATAGATGCCAATAGTAACGCTATATATGGCGTGCTAGCAGGAATGGTACATGGAAAGGTAAGTTATATGAGTGAACAAAGACATGGTTATTTTGGCTCCTTCGGTGGCCAATTTATGCCAGAAACATTGATGAATGCAGTCATCGAATTGGAAGAGGCATACAACAAGTACAAAGATGATCCTGATTTCGTGCGCGAACTTGAGGATTTACACAAAAAATATACAGGTCGTCCATCCCTTTTATACTATGCAGATCGCATGACAAAAGACCTTGGTGGTGCCAAAATTTATTTGAAACGTGAAGATTTGAACCATACTGGGTCTCACAAATTGAACAATGTAATCGGTCAAATGTTATTGGCAAAACGCATGGCTAAAACTCGTGTTATTGCTGAAACTGGTGCAGGTCAACACGGCGTGGCAACGGCTACTATCGCTGCGTTGATGGGCATGGAATGTGAAGTATACATGGGCGCTGAGGACTGTGAACGTCAAGCGCTTAACGTATATCGCATGGAATTATTAGGCGCTAAGGTGCATCCTGTAACAACTGGTACTAGCACATTAAAAGATGCTGTTTCTGAAGCATTGCGCGAATGGACAAATCGCATGTCCGATACGCACTATGTATTGGGCTCTGTTATGGGCGCTCATCCATTCCCTATGATCGTTCGTGACTTCCAATCCATCATCAGCCGTGAAGCACGTGAGCAAATCCTTGAAGCAGAAGGTAAATTGCCAACAGCTGTTATGGCTTGTGTAGGCGGCGGTTCCAACGCGATGGGTATGTTCTATCACTTCATTCCTGATGAAGGCGTTCGCCTTATCGGTTGTGAAGCGGCAGGTCGCGGTATCGATACAGAGGAACATGCAGCAACAATTGCAAAAGGCTCTGTTGGTATCTTCCATGGCATGAAATCTTACTTCTGCCAAGACGAAGACGGCCAAATTGCTCCCGTATATTCTATCTCTGCAGGTCTTGATTACCCTGGTATCGGCCCTGAACATGCGTACTTGCACGATAGTGGTCGCGCTGAATATGTACCTGTAACAGATGACGAAGCAGTAGATGCTTTCGAATACTTGTCTCGTTTAGAGGGCATTATTCCAGCTATTGAAAGTGCTCATGCAGTGGCACATGCGCGTAAAATTGCGCCTACTATGAGCAAGGACGATATCATTATTATTTGTTTATCTGGTCGTGGTGATAAAGACGTAGCGGCTATGGCGAAATACAGAGGGGTGGATCTTCATGAGTAAAATTAAAGACGCTTTCACAAAGGGCAAGGCATTCATCCCATTCATTAGTGCTGGTGACCATGGCATTGAAAATACAGAACGTTATATTCGCGTGATGGTGAAAGCCGGTGCCGACATGGTAGAAATCGGTATTCCATTCTCCGATCCAACAGCGGAAGGCCCAGTTATCCAAGAAGCGAGTACACGTGCACTTTCTACAGGTGTAAAAATCAACGATATCTTCGATATGGTGCGCCGTTTGCGTACAGGTGATGATGCAGTGACTATCCCGCTCGTGTTCATGACCTACTTGAACCCAATCTATGTGTTCGGTCGTGAAAAATTCTTTACCCTCTGCGAAGAGGTTGGTATCTCCGGCGTTATCGTGCCAGATATGCCATTTGAAGAAAAAGGCGAACTTGCGAGCATTGCTAATAAACACGGTGTTGAAGTGGTGTCCTTGATTGCTCCAACATCTGAAAACCGCATTGAAATGATCGCAAAAGACGCAGAAGGCTTTGTGTACTGCGTATCTTCCCTTGGTGTTACAGGTATGCGTAGCGAAATCAAAACGGATATTAAATCCATCGTTGAAACCATTCGCAAATATACAGATATTCCTGTAGCCGTTGGTTTCGGTATTTCTAAGCCAGAACAAGCGGAAGCAATGGCGCGCGTATCTGACGGTGCTATCGTAGGCTCTGCTATCGTTAAAATCGTGGCAGAACACGGCGAACATGCAGACCAAGCGTTGTTTGATTACGTACAATCTATGAAACAAGCTGTGCTAAAAGCTGACGCATAATAAGAGCTAACGCATAGTAACAGCTACCTCATAATAAAATAGATAATACAATACATAATAAAAGGACGTTATACATGTGTATAACGTCCTTTTTAGGTTAGTTAGTTTAGTTATGTGTTATATGACTGGATAACCAGTTATGAAAGGGGAATGATTAGCCGTTTGTAGATTCGGAACGTTGATGACGTTCACTGCGTTTTGCAGTTGCATTTTTGTCATGTTTTTCACGTTCAGAAATTTTGTGTTTTCTATGTTTCTTTTGATCTGGTTTGAACCATGGATGAGCACTGCTATCTACTGTGCCATCATCGTTCTTTACCATGCGATGGTTTTCGCCGATTTTGAAGTGGTAATCTTTGGCTTGTGCTACATTGGCACCGATACCAACTGATAAGAATGCTGCCAAGCTGGCCATAGCTACTACTTTAGTCAATTTAGCGTTCATAATTATTATCTCCTATACAAACTTAATTGCACGAATTTTAATTGTAAAAAATATATTATTAGTATAGATAAAATTGATGAAGAAAAAATGAAATGATAGGGTTGGTAAAGCATAGTATAATAGGGTTATCTAAGTTTGTATCATATCTAAATATAGTAGGAGATTTATGAAGCAGAGAGTATTTGAAATCCTCTATCGTGAGCTAGTAGAAAACTATGCGAATCATAAGGGACGAACAACGACAGCCGACTTTTGGCTTACCATAAGCGCTATGACCTTTGTATACGGTCTAGTTACTTTTATAACAGGTCTTGCCACATTTATACCCTATGGATTTTTATATGCCCTATCCTTAGGGGGCGGCGTATTGATGGCATTAACAGTATTGTTAGTGTTGCCCACCATTATGATGGTAGCGAGACGGTTACGTGATTCTAATAATGATCCAACCTTGATGATTCTCATCTTTGTTCCTATTTTAGGATGGATTGCGTTGCTCTATTTATTATGTAAAAGATCGGCTCCCACACAAGAAGCAAGCATAATTAATGAACAGATATCTGTAGAACCTAGTATACATGAGAAGCGATCTGTTTCGGGAGCCTTCATCGTGGCTCTTCTTGTTTTAGGCTGGATTGCAAACAGTGTAGGTACATCTATGATGGGGCATAACTATATGATAGAAGAAACTGCCTTTGGGAACTTGGGGCAGGGGGCTTTCACCAAAAAAGCAAATCGTTTATTACATAGTGATTCTGCCACAACAGAAGGCTATCTAGTGGTGAAAGAGTATTACCAAGAACTGGCTAATGGCGATTATCATAGTGCGTATCGAAATTTGAGCGGTCGTGAAATGGAACGATACGGTACCTTTGATCTGTGGCAGCAAGCTAAGGTAAAGGAACAACGTTCTGCTGTAGAAACTATACGATTGGATTATGTATCTCAAGATGTTGATGATGATGTAACGGTGGATTATATCGGATATCGGGTAGACTTTGTAGATAAAAGCCCATCTATGTTAGTTCGTTTATACAGTACTGGCAATGGTTGGAAAATCATTGGTTTTGAAGAGTTTGAGGAGGACTAGACTATGGCATCAGTAAATGTATATGATTTGAACTATACCGATGCCTTCGTGCTAGGCATCAAAAGCTACGCCAATTTTAAAGGTCGTGCGAGCCGTAGTGAATACTGGCGATTCATGGCTGGAATGATGATGATTCAAGGTACCTTGGAAGTCGTAGCTATTCTTTGTAAAGGTGTTGGACTCTATAATTTTGAGTCCATTATTGATACGATCACGTTATTAGTAACGCTATTTTTCGTGCTTCCTAATATCGCCATCACAACGCGACGCATGCATGATATTGGCCGCAGCGGCTGGACTCAGCTGATATCCTTTATTCCTATTATAGGGTTCTTTATATTCTTAACCTACGAATTGAAACGTGGCGATGAAGGAGAGAATGGTTACGGTGAAAGAACTGCCTATATTCCTATTACTGCTAGCGTAAGTGAATCTACAGGGCTTGAAGAAACGCCATCTAGAAAACAAGACTGGATTATGGGCATCACTATATTTATTCTTCAATCCATCGTATTTGGTGATACCATCGGTGATATATTATGGTATGGTATTAACGCTAATGGCTATATATAGTATTAATCTACGTTTGATAGTATAATTATTATTTTATTTTATAAAAGTTTAACAACTCCTTTATAGACAATATAACACTTTGTAGTAAAATGAAATCAAGATGAATTCAAAAATATAGATATGATTACTTCAAAACATATCTAAGTTACTATATGTGTTAAAGCAACAGGACTTTATGAGCTTCACTATTTCCTGCTGTGGATGGAAGGAGTTTATTATGAGACCTTGTCCATATTGTGGACATGAGGTGTTAAAAAGTGAACGATACTGTCCAAACTGTGGACGTATCCGCAAAGCACCCATTTCGTTAGATAAGTATAGTCTAGGAATGATTGAAAACTTTAAACAATGCTTTGTTTATAAATACGCTGACTTTGAAGGGCGTGCCAGCCGTAGTGAATATTGGAATTTCTTTTTGATGTATCAATTGCTATTTGTAGCCATTCTATTCACCTGTGCGTTCTTGAGTTATATTAGTCCGCTCTCTAGTGCCGTTGGCGTAGGCTTCGGGCTAGTTATTCTTGTACTTATGTCCGTTGTTATGGTGATTCCTGGCGTAGCTGTTGCAGTACGACGCTTGCACGATCAAGGCCGTTCTGGCGGTCTTGTGTTTATTGGTGTTGTTCCTGTCATTGGTACAATTTTATTGTTAGTGTTGATGGCTCTTCCTGGTGAAAGCCACGACAATCGATTCGGTTCACCAACAGGCCGTGTTGTTCTAACAAAACAAATGGCCCATGAAATTGGTTTAATAGATGCGACACCTACCACAGGCCTTACGGCAGGACTACTATGTGCCATCTTTGTGCTATGGTTCCTAGTAGATCGATTGCTAATGACTAGTGCAATGTAAAAATAAAATACATATACAAGTAACAGCCTCTTGCATGGTGCAGGAGGCTGCTCGTACTGGCCTTAAAGAAACACCATCTGAAAGCATGGATCAAAAAGCAATGATTGTGTGCATCTGCCTTTGGGTTCTAAATATTTGGATAGCTTTTTTAGCACTATAATGTAAAGTCTATTTATATGAATATGCCACCTTTATTGGAACATAATAAAGGTGGCATATTTATGTGTTAATCTATAAATTTAAACTATCTATACAGTTGACAATTCCCCCTCATGAGACCTATAATTATCTATTATATGAATATTGCGTTGAAAAAGACGGCATGTCTCAGACGGATTTAGTAGAGACCAAACTCATGGGCTGAAAGGTTTGGAAATCTAGAGATTTGCGGATCACTTTGGAGCAAGCAGGAACCCTGCCGGTGAACACCGTTATATGTCTAAGTGGCTTTCACAATATGAAGCCTAGTTATTTCGTATGCTCGAAATGTTCTAGCTTTCACAGAAGGTCAGTAGGGTGGTACCACGGATATTACGTCCGTCCCTTCGGGGACGGGCGATTTTTTTATGTAAAAGGAGCACATCATGGATTACGGTAAGACGTTACATTTGCCTGAAACAGAATTCCCAATGCGCGGCAATTTGCCTAAGCGCGAACCAGAAATCTTAAAATTCTGGGAAGATAACAAAATTTACGAAAAACGTTTGGAATTGCGTAAAGACGCAAAACCTTTCATCTTGCATGATGGCCCTCCATACGCAAATGGTAAATTGCACATCGGTCATGCCCTCAACAAAACGTTGAAGGACATCATCATGAAATACAAAACAATGACTGGTCATTATACTCGCTATATCCCTGGTTGGGATACGCACGGTTTGCCAATCGAGCATGCGGTTATCAAAAATACTGGTCTTAACCGTCATGAAATGGCGCCTCTTGATTTGCGCAATAAATGTAAGGAATATGCATTAGAATGCGTAGAAACTCAAAAACAAGACTTCATTCGCTTTGGTGTATTAGGCGAATGGGAACGCCCTTATTTGACATTGCGCCCTGAGTTCGAAGTAAAACAACTTGGTATCTTCGGCGAAATGGCAAAACGCGGCCACATCTATAAAGGTCTTAAAACTGTATACTGGTGTACTCACTGCGAAACTGCATTGGCAGAGGCAGAAATCGAATACGCTGAGAAAAAATCTTTCTCCATCTACGTAAAATTCCCTTACGTATCTGAGAAAAAGGTAACATTGCCAGCTGGCGTAGATCCAAAACAAGCATTTGCTGTTATCTGGACAACTACTCCTTGGACAATGCCTGCCAACGTAGCAATCTCCGTTAACCCTGAGCTTGAATATGGCTGGGTAAAAGTAGGCGACGAATACTACTTGATGGCCACTGAACTTGTTGATGCGGCTATGAAAGATATCGGTATCGAAGACTATGAAATCGTAAATCGCTTCTCTGGCGCAGACTTAGAATTGGCTGAGTTCAAACATCCATTCGTAGAACGTACATCCACTGTATTATGTGGCGATCATGTAACACTTGAAGCAGGTACTGGTTGCGTACATACAGCTCCTGCACACGGTGAAGACGACTTTAACATCGTTATGCGTTATAACAAGGAAGGTAAAACTGAACTTCCTATCGTATCCCTTGTTAACGAAACTGGTAACTACACTAAACAAGTAGACGACAACCGTTATGGCGATACTGAATTCCCATTGGCTGGCGTAGAAATCCACGATGCAGAAGTGCCTGTAATCAAAATCTTGGCGCACAACAATGCATTGCTTCACAAATCTAGCTTGCGTCACCAATATGCTCACTGCTGGCGTTGTAAAAACCCTGTTATCTACCGTGCTACAGAACAATGGTTCTCCTCTGTAGATGGTTACCGTCAACAAGCGCTTGATGCAATCGACAATCAAGTACAATGGATTCCTAAATGGGGCCATGACCGTATCTTTAACATGGTTCGCGACCGTGGTGACTGGGTAATTTCCCGTCAACGTATTTGGGGCGTGCCAATTCCTATTTACTATTGTGAAAGCTGCGGCGAGCACATCATCAACGATGATACTATCAAAGCATTACAAGAAAAAGTAGCTGTAGAAGGCTCTGATGCTTGGTGGGCTCACAGTGCAAAAGAATTGTTACCAGAAGGCTTCAAATGTCCTCATTGCGGTCATGATGAGTTCAAAAAAGAAACAGACATCATGGACGTATGGTTCGACTCTGGGTCCTCTTGGGCTGGCGTACTTGAAGTTAATGGCTTAGATGTACCATGTGCTATGTACCTTGAAGGTTCTGACCAACATCGCGGTTGGTTCAACTCTTCCTTGTTAACTGCAGTAGCAACAACAGGTAAAGCACCTTACAACTCCGTATTGACTCACGGCTTCGTTGTGGACGGCGAAGGTCGCAAAATGTCTAAATCTGTAGGTAATACAGTAGCTCCTAGCGATATCATCGACGTATACGGCGCTGACGTTATGCGTTTGTGGGTATCCTCCGCAGATTACCAAGCAGACGTACGTTTGTCCAAAGACATCGTAAAACAATTATCCGAAGTATACCGTAAGATCCGTAATACATTCCGCTTCTTATTAGGCAACTTGGATGACTTCAATCCAAACACTGACAAAGTGGCTTATGCAGATATGTCCGAATTCGATAAATGGGCATTGTTGCGCTTAGAAGAGGTACGTCAAAAGGTTACTGAAGCGTACGAAAACTATGAATTCCACATGTTGTACCATGCAATTCATAACTTCTGTACAGTAGACTTGAGCTCTATCTACCTTGATGTAATGAAAGATACTATGTATGCTGAAAGCAAAAACAACGTAGCTCGTCGTTCTGCTCAAACAGCTATGTACGAAATTTTGAAAACATTGGTAGCCATGGTATCTCCTGTACTTTCCTTCACAGCAGAAGAAGTTTGGAAATACATGCCTAAAGAAGATGGCATGCCTGAATCCGTTATGCTTCAAGATTGGCCACAAGGTCATCCTGAACACTTCAACCAAGAATTGGCTGATAAATGGAACCAATTGTTAGACTTGCGTACATCTGTACAAAAAGCATTGGAATTGGCTCGTCAAAACAAAACAATCGGTCATCCATTGGATGCATCCGTTACAGTATATGCTGAAGGTGCTGCATTCGATGCATTGAACGCTCTTGGTGAAGACGGCTTGGCTAAACTCGTTATCGTATCTGAAGCTCACATCGTAAATGGCGCTGCTCCAGCAGAGGCTGTAAAAGACGAAGAAACAGGCGTTGCAACAGTAGTTGCTCCATCTGAACTTGAAAAATGTGAACGCTGCTGGATTCACCGCGATACAGTAGGCCAAGATAGCGAACACCCTACACTTTGCCATCGTTGTGCAGAGGTTGTTAAATCCCTATAATTATAGATAGGAAACAAGATAATTTATAGAAACCCTTCTCTAATATTCTTTAGTTCGGTTTGAACTGGGAATGTAGAGAAGGGTTTTTCTATTATAGCTGAGTTTCTAAGTCATATTTATGCTAGTTTACAAAATATTAAGAAAATATATAGAATTATGAATTCATTGTATGCTATCTTTCTCATAAAACTATCTATCATAATTAGTACTTTATTATTTTCCTCATGAAAAATTAATGTGTAAAAATTTACTCATTTCACATTAAATTTAATGTAGTGGTTTAAGATATTTATAGTTAGTTTAGTTATTGTGCTTATATGAGAAGGAGGAAGAGCAATGGTAGCAACTATCATTAAAGCAATTTTGGCTGCACTTACTGGTTTAGCAAACGCAATCTTGCCTTTATTCAAATAACAATTTCATTCCCCAGAAAAAAGACCACCCAGCTTGCGGGTGGTCTTTTTCTTTTGCCTAAAAATAGAAATCAATTTGTAACATAATGATTTAGAGAATCTTTAACTATCGTTTAACTATAGGGCTTTATATTGACTATGGAAAATAGCATACCTATAATTAAGATGAATAAACCATGAAATGAACGTGAAGGGCGTACAGTGTTGTGTGGTTTTATTTCTTATGCAAAACGAGGGGAGCGTGTAAGTCATGAGAAAAAATGTAATCATTAAGGCGTTAGTTTTAGGATTTATAGGATGTGCTTTCACTATTACAGGAATGGCAGCCAATGGGCATGGGCAAGGTTACGCAGATTCTACTACAGAAGTGAATGGGACAAAGCATGAAGCAGTTCGTTCAAATTGGATGGATCGCACAGATATTACTGTAGGGGCTCAATCTAAGGTGGGAGCTCAAGTTTCTGTAGAAACATTACAACCCTTGACCCATTATGATGAAAACTCTAAATCAGTGCTCTTTGTACAAGGCGGCATCGGTAAAGGTGGACAAGAAGATAAGGCTAGTTATTTCTCTGGTGGTAATGGAGGATTTTGGTATCCGTACAATCCAATTACAAAAAAAGGTGAACAACGATATAGACCTGAGGAACATCATGATACTAAGTCATTGGGGACTGTTGCCAATGTTGGGTTAGGCTATCGTGTTCTCAGTAAGCATGAACATGCGTATGTAGGCGTTAATACGTTCTATGACCATTCTTTCTCGAAAAAATATAACCGTATCAGCGGCGGTTTGGAATATGTATCTGGCCTTAATGAAGTTCGCGCTAATATCTATAAGGGGTTAAATAGTACAAAATCTGAACCTTATAATGTACCTTTATATGAAGGTTATTTTGAATTCTTGTTAGATGGTGGCCCTGCAGGCTATACAGTTTACAAATCTCAAAAAGCATTGTCCGGATATGATGTAAGCTATGCACGCACCTTTAAAAATGCTCGATGGGCACGTGCTTATGTAGGAGCTTATCATTGGAATGGTTTAGGTGTTAAAACTCATGGTGAAGGACCAGCCTTAGCTCTTAATGTTGGTAAAAGCCACGGCTGGCAAGCTGGTACTACATTGCAACTTACACCACATGTTTCTCTAGATGTAGGGTATACATCAGATAATAATCATTCTAGTGGGGCCTATGGCTTTGTTAAATACACATTGGGTACATCTAAATTTGCTTGGCATGGTGGTAAGCACAGTGATGATATTATTACCAATGCACGGGCTAGAATGTTAGATAAAGTAGACCGTAGTCCAATGCGAGTAGGTAATACCTATGAAGAATTCTGGATGGTAGTACCTTATGATCACTTATAAAGGTTAGTGGGGAGTAAGTAATATATGAAAAACAAGTTAGTATTTAGAGCCATGGTGTTAGGGGCTGTAGCATGTGCGTTTAGTGCGATAGGTTTTGCAGCAGATGTACAAAATGGGCATGGACAAGGTATTGCTGATTCTACTACAGAAGTGAGTGGGGCTAAACATGAAGCTGTAAGTTCGAATTGGATGGATCGTACGAATATCGCGGTAGGTATACAGTCCGGAGGTCACTCCAAATTAGATAAAGGTCATTTTTTAACGGATGATCAGAATACAATTTATAATAAGAAATCTGATTATAGCAATCTAACGAAAGCCTATATAGAAACATTGCAACCCATAACGCATTATGATGAGAACAGTAAAAGCATTCTGTTTGTACAGGGGCGCATTGGACGCGGTGGTGAGAAAATAGCGTCGAAAGAAATGCGTGGTTATCTTCTTCCTGAAGTAATAATCAATCGCTATGGACAAACTTCTTATACAAAAATAAATACGGATGAAAAATCATCCGAAACATTAGGGATTATTGGCTCTGTCGGTATTGGATATCGACGCCTTAGCCGAAATGAACATGCTTATGTAGGTGTTAACGCTTTTGTAGATCGTGCTTTCACAGGCAATTATAATCGTATCAGCGGTGGTGTAGAGTATGTGAATGGACTCAACGAAGTGTATGCCAATGTGTATCGAGGCCTTGGTGATAAAGATCTCGTAAAAGGTGGTGGCGGTAATCCATATCCTAAACGGTTATATCCTAATGGCTATCCAGATACATTCCCATATAATACCATTCCTAGTGAAAATTATAATACCTATGTAGGTGGTGGCGTGTTAGATGGCTATGAAATAGGGATTGTAAGATCCTTTAAAAATGCACGTTGGGCTCGTGCCTATGTAAATGGTTATCGTTGGAACGGCAATGGATTTAGCCATAAACAAGAATATAATTGGGGACGTCCAGGTCATTGGTCCGTGCCATGGTTTACTTCACGAAATGCTAATCATTATAAAGGCATTAAAATTGGTGCTGAATTACAGTTGACACCACATATATCTTTAGATATTGGGTATAACAATGCTAATAACATGTCGAAAGGTATGTATGGCACTCTTAAATATACATTAGGCACATCTAAATTTGCCTTCTGGGGTGGTAAGCATAGTGATGATACGATTACTACAGCTCGCTCTAAAATGCTAGATAAGGTACGTCGTCAAGACATGATTGTAGAGTCCTTTGATAACATTGAATATGATTATTTAGCGCCAATCGATCATCTATAATACCACTGTAGTTTAGATTATAGATATTAAATAAGACATGTAATAATAGGGAAGTAATTTATATGAGCAAGACATTAATGATAAAAGTAATGGTTTTAGGTGCTGTAGCATGTGCGTTTAGTGCTACAGGTTTTGCAGCAGATGTTCAAAATGGGCATGGACAAGGTATTGCAGATTCTACTACAGAAGTGAATGAGGCTAAACATGAAGCTGTTCGTTCTAATTGGATGGATCGCACAGATATCGTAGTTGGCGTTGGTATGAAAGATTCGAAAGAGATGCATACCCAGCACCATACTGTTTTTACAGTACCGAGACATGATCTACATACTGTAACTTCGAAAAATTCAAAATCTACTGAAATCAATAAATTGTATATTGAGACCTTGCAACCTATAACCCATTATGATGAAAATGCTAAAAGCGTTGTCTTTGTACAAGGTCGTATTGGGCGCAGTGGAGAAAAAATTTCATCTTATAAATTAGATGGTTATTTGGAGCCAGCCAGACCTGCAGGGACGTTTATAAGACATGATAAACAAACAGATACGAAAGAATCATTAGGAATGAATGCTAATGTTGGCATTGGCTATCGTCGTCTTAGCAAAGGTGAACATGCTTATGTTGGTGTTAATGCATTCTATGACCATGTGTTTAAAGGTGGCTATAAGCGTGTTAGTGGCGGTGTAGAATATGTGGCAGGCCTTAATGAATTTCATGCTAATCTGTACCGAAATCTAGGGACTGATGATAGAAAATATATAGGTCTCCATGGCCGTAGTGTTGTATTGGGCGATCCTACAGGATTGTATCCATATGGTATGGATCCTGATCAAAGTCTTTATAATTATGGTATAGCTGCTTATGAAAATCATTGGATGCTATCAGAAAAGGTTGCTGCCAGTGGATTTGATGTAGGATACTCACGAACTTTCAAAAATGCTCGATGGGCTCGTGTCTATGCAGACTATTATAATTGGCGTGGTAGAGAGGCTGTAAGAGTAGGCTATTATAAATTAAATAAGCGCGATGCTATTAAAGGGTTTAAAGTGGGTGCAGAATTCCATATTACACCACATTTTACTCTTGATGCGGGTTACCAAACGGCATCTCATCATTTGAGTGGTCCTTATGCGACCTTGAAATATACCATCGGTACATCCAAGTTTGCTTGGCGTGGTGGTAAACATAGTGAAAGCGCGATTACAACGGCTCGTTCAAAGATGCTTGATAAGGTACATCGCAGTGATATGGTTGTACAAGAGACTGTAGTAGAAACTTATGAACAGCAGTTTGTCGATGTTGGTTTATAGGAATTTCCGTATTCATTACCCTCATGATCATTTATAATAGTTTGGCCTATTCGTAGGTTATAAATAGGAGCTAGTACTTTATGTACAAGCTCCTTTTATATTCCTGATTATTTTTATTGTAATGCCTTTGGTACGCTGAGTTTTTTCCAGTTATCTAATTCAGGTATCTCCAAGGTGTTGATTGTTTTTTGAATCCAGTAGTTTAAGGATACTTCGTTACCTAACTGTTGTTCAAATAAATAGGTATTGCCTGGTGTATCGAGAGGTTTACCATCCTTGTCGATGGAGTGGCGCATGGATTCTTTCAGATAGAGTTGCACTCTAAAAGGATTGGCGTGATTGCCTCTGAAAATAAAATAGGAAGGGCCGATAAAGTCATGGGTACGGACATTAATTTGTTCGTACTTTTTGTCTTTTAAGCCTTGTAATGCGGTTTGTATCATGGCATTTGCATCGTCGTATTCTTCAAGCAAGAAAGCTTGTTGATCTACGTCGAGTACATAGTGCCAAGTTGGTTTTTCTTCATTTTTTTCAATAGACCAGTTATCACCAAATACAGGTAATTGATGATTATCATAGAGGTCTTTTAACAGATGTATAGCATCCTCTTTCTTGAATAGCGCTCGATAGATAATCTCTTGACCTTCTGTAGGGTCATATCCATGTAATCGTACTTGGTATGAATCTCTTGGCATGCGCTTTACATCTAGATTAAAGATGTTGCGTAATTTATCTGGAACGGATAGAAAATGATTGTAAAAGCTCAGTTTCATTTCTTCTTGTGATTCTAAAGCATGCTCGATGGTTTGCCAATCATATAAGGTAGTGTCCCATAAGAAGTCATCCATGTTTACAGATAAGCGGGCTGCATGTTGCGGCCATTCCGTATGACCAGGGCGTACTGTGGAGGTAGACTCTGTAAAGCCCTCTTTATAGTGCCAATGGCCATCTATTTCTTCGAAGGCTGCCAAGCGCTCTTCTGCTTCATTATCGATAGGGATATCCTTCAGCTCTTCATCAAGGTTTGCCTTATGAGATAGTATATATTGATGAGACTCTTCGTAATAGGCTACAGCGGTATCCAAATCAGGTTTTCCTGTAACATAGCCTTTTTCATAGGCATACCCTAAGGCAACTCGCGTTAAAGCTCGTGTAATATCATAGAAGAGAACACGATCCTCCTCTTCTAATGCGCGCTTTTCCTCATCTAGTACACGTGTTAAAGATTGTACACCGAAACGTATATTTTTCGTTACCCCTAAGCCATGGATTCTCATGTAACCAATATATGGTAAGGAGAACATAAAACGCTCTTTAGTGGCTGCCATGTGTGTTAAGTCTGCAATGAGACCCCAGTCGAGAGGTAGGTGACCAATGTGAAAGATATAGCCAAAGGCAGCTTGCAATGCAGCATAGCCGGCGTCGCTAAAATGCTTAGTAGCTGCGCGACGGTAGAGGCCGATTGCTTTTACAGGATTATACGGAATTAGGCGGCGTAGCTCTTTCGTATCATAAAAGTGATAGTAATAATCTGCTAATTCAGCGGTGCTTTCAGCTTGGCCCAAGGCGGCACCTTTCGTGAACCATGTGAAAGCATCCTCAAATTTTCCATGTTCATGACAGTCTAGGCCAGTGTAGAGCATCATAGTTGGATTACCTAGCTCAGCAGCCGTTAGTGCGACACGGCGCGCATTATCAAAATCGCCTTCGTCGATATAGATGTTACGTAAATTGCCTTGGAACATGGCAAGTCCATTGTTGAGGGCCTTGTTAAACCATTCTTTGGCTAATGTAGTAGCATTTTCTTGCAATGTTTCGTCTGAGACTGTGCCTTGTAAGGCTCCAATACGTTCTTGTATAGAACCTTTTTGTAAGCTTTGTTGAATCCGTTTTGCCCAGCTTAGGCGGGGCGGTGTAATCATATCCCGAGCTAAGCTAATGCGATCATCATCGCGCCAGAAAAAGACATTACCTATAATGTATTGGCAAAAGGCATCGCCTTGTTCAGCGTAGTCGTAAACGATACGAAATGCATCATTAAAGGATATTAACATATCCTTTTCAACCGTAGGTGTAATGGTTCCATTGATACGCAATGCTTGTAAGGTACCGATAGGACTACAGCGGCGAATGCTATCGTGCAAGCATTGATAGGTACGCATGTTATTTTCAGGGAAATTAGATTCCTCCCACGTAAAGCGTGGACCTGCGTAGATACGAGCCAATAAAGCATATGCATCAGCTATTTCTCGAGCCTCTGGATCATTGGCTATTTTTAATGCGTCCTCTTTGGTGTCGATTTCATTTTCTAAAGAGGTAGTCATATCATTTCTTAGCGCCCGATGATTCGGCTGCTCAGGACTGTGCTGATTATTTACAATCAGTTCTAATTGGCGCAAACCTTCTTGAGCCATTTCTTGATTGTATGATTTGAAAATCATGTGGAAGACCTTTTGTAGGCGTTCCGTAAAGTACTGTGCCATAAGGCCTCCTTTAATTAGTTACATTTACTATAGAATACGTATTTATTATATAACGAACGCGAGGGACCGTAAAAGAGGGATTAGAATAAAAAATCCCCTCTGAAAAAACTTTGAAATCACAATACTGTGCGTCCTGTAGTCTTTCAGAGGGGTCATATTTATCCTAGTTTATAGAGATAGATATTATTTTTTGTTGTAATCGCCGAACCATTTGTCGTAGATTTTTTGGTAAGTGCCGTCTTCTTTAAGTTCTTTAAGAGCTTTGTTAACAGCTTCTTGTAAAGCTTTGTTGCCTTTTTTCACGCCAAGAACTGTACCTTCAGCTTTAGTAGGTTCGCCTACGAGTTTAAGGTCTTGATCAGCACCTTGTTTGAGGTAGTACATAGCCACTGCGTTATCGATGATAGCACCGTCGATTGTGCCAGCTTTCAATTCCATGAAGATATTAGCATTGGAATCGATTTGTTTTACTGTTGTATTAGGGATTTTTTGAGCCATTTCAACAGGGATTGTACCGATTTGAGCACCTACAGTATGACCTGCTAATTCATCCATGTTGTGGATTGTTGTGTTGTCTTTACGAACAACTGTGATGAAACCACCTTGGTCGAAGTATACATCGGAGAAGTCCAATGCTTTTTCACGTTCAGGTGTAGCGTTGATACCTGCTGCGATCATATCGATATCGCCAGATTGAACTGCTGGAATCAAAGCATCGAAGCCCATGGATTTGAATTCCATTTTTAAACCTAATTTTTTCGCAATTGCTTCGGACAAATCAACGTCGAAACCAACGTATTTGTCGCCTTCAGTGAATTCGAATGGTGGGAATGTAGTTTCAGAACCTACACGCAATACACCTTCTTGTTGTGTCATTTTTGGTTTGTCATTGCCACAACCAGCCAATAAACCCATTGCTGCTACCGCTACGAGGGCGATGGCTGTCAATTTTTTGAACTTAAACATAGAAACCTCCTCAAACATCCATATACATGGTTTATCAAATTCTGTTTATATTGTACGGAATTTTACAATAATAGGCAATAACATTGTATAATTAAGAGTAAATGAGTTTTATATTTATCATTATATTTAAAATTTTTATTTAAGATGGCTCTCTCTTAGGCCATATTTTATAGTAATATAACATTTTCCATTTTAGGTTGTAGAGCATCTTCATTCTTTACAATCATTGACGTATATATGGAGGCACTATGTCCCTTATCAATACATTTTCTGATCTTTGTAAAAGCTTCGCACCTGATGCGTTTGCTATCAATTATACATTAGCTAAGAACCCCGAATTGTCGAGTCATGAATTTGAATCCGTCAAAACGATCGGCGCTGTTCTTGAAAAACATGGCATGGATGTTACCTATGAATTCTGTAATTTGCCAACAGCGTTCAAGGCTTCTGCTGTGAAAGTAGATAACCCAAAAGGTCGTTTGGCTATCCTTTGTGAATATGATGCACTCCCTGAAGTAGGCCATGCATGTGGTCACTCTGCCAGTGGCTCTATGAGTGTTCTGGCAGCATTAACACTACATAAAATGCAACAAGACGGCGTTGCTTTCAATATGGACATTGATATTATCGGTACACCTGATGAAGAAGCCACAGGTTGCAAGGTGGATATGTGTAACGCAGGGGTATTTAAAGACTATGATTTTGCTATCATGGTTCACCTTGATGGGGAAGAAACACGACCAAATTCACAATTCTTGGCGCTCGACTGTTTCCGCGCTCGCTATCACGGTAAACCAGCTCATGCAGCCGGTGAGCCTTGGAATGGTATCAACGCGGTAAACGGTGTGCAACTCGCTATTCATGCGATGGATATGATGCGTCAACAAGTACGACCTGAAAGCCGTATTGGTACATGGATCATTGCCGGTGGCACTGCATCTAATGTCATTCCTGACTTTGGCGAATTAGAGGTGACCGTGCGTCATACTGAACGGGAATATTTGAATGGTCTATCTGAACAGATTAAGAACATCTTTGAAGGGGCCGCTCTCTGTACTAGCACTACTGTAGATGTAGAGTTCTATGGCAATCCTTATGATGATATGAACCAAAACCATAGAGGAACAGCTCTCATTGAAGACGTAATGTCTGATATGGGCATTGATTTCAAGCCAGGCCCAGCAGATATCGGGGGCAGCTCAGACATTGGTAATGTTAGCTATCAATGTGCTGCATTCCACCCTAAATTGCGACTCGCTGGGGAAGACAAGGTGTGTCACTCTAAAGAATTCGCTGCGGCTATGCTAGAATCTACCATTGAACAAACAATTGTGGACGGTGCTAATATCATAGGCCGTACCTTGTTACGATTGGTAGAAAATCCAGCTGTATTAGAAGAAATCGTTGCTGAATTTAATGCATCTAAATAAAGCGTTTTCTATATCTATCAGGATGGCTGTAATAGTGTAGGTAGAATTCGTGGCCTTTTTCAGAGTTATTAATTATGGATGATAATGAGATGTTTCCATTTATGAAGCTCTGAATCTTGGTGAAATAGGCACCTAACTCACGTTCGTGATAATAGAGTGCCCAGACCACGTTATTTCCAGCGATGATTGGAATGTACTTAAACTCAAGGAATTCAAATAAACCAGCGATAGTGATATCATTTGGTACGGTAAACTCTTCGCGATGATGATTCATATCATCGCCTGCACAAACTGCATCTCGATCTATTATGATGCGCATATAATTTCACTTCCTATCTATGCCTTACATACTATCTGTGTATCCTTTTAACAGATATATTTGTAACTATTACTGTACTACTGATTGAAAATAATATCTATCTATTTATATACCGTATTAAAGGAGGCTTTATGTCCTCAACTGAAACATTACAAATTAAAAATTATATAGGGCTTACCGGTGATAAACCCATCCGATTCATTGCATCCGATGTAGATGGCACCTTGGTTAATGATGCGAAAGCAATTCCTGATGAGGCTATTGAGGCGATTCGTGCTGCTCGTGAAAGTGGGATTCGTGTAGCCATCGCTTCTGGTCGTGCTTGGAATGAGATGAACGATGTCATCGAGAAGTTGCCATGCTTACGCTACTTCATGTGTACTAATGGTGCTTATGTAATGGATAAGGAAGAAAAACGTTCGCTATTCCATGTAACATTTGATAAAAAGCAAGCCTTATATTTATTGCGTAAACTTTTAACCTATGGCGTCTATGTGGAGGCCTATGTAAAAGATAAAATCTATGGCATGTATCCACCATCTCGTTGTATTACGCCGGAACGTTTATGTGCCTGTGCAGATGAACGTAATGAGGGCGATGGCAGTAATACAAAGAGTTCTCATAGCGTAATGAATAATCATATTTCTGCTGATACAGAAGGTCATCTGCCTGGTGAAACCCATGATCACTATGCTTTGGTTGAAGGTGATGCAGCAGCGAATACAAAGATGTCTGAGTGTGAAGTCGAACAGTCTAATTTCTTCTTTAGACCTAATATTCGTCCATTTATCTTGGCAACACGTACGATGGTGCCTGATTTACTGGCTCATATGGAAGCCTTAGACGAAGGCCCTGAAAAGATGCAAATCTTCTACGGTGATGAGCCTATGCGCCAACACATCTTACAAGACTTACGCGATGAATACCAAGGTATGTCTCATGACGGTACAGGCCGTGAACGTTTTTATGATGTACTACTCTCTAGTGAAGGTAACTTAGAATTCGTATTACCGCATACCACAAAGGGAACAGCCGTTGAGGCTTTAGCCAATCATTGGGGCTTTAGTCCAGACGAAGTAATGTCACTGGGTGATAGTGAAAACGATCTATCCATGCTACGCTTTGCCGATGCTAGCGTTGCTATGGGCAATGGTAAACCGAATATTAAAGAAGCAGCGCGCTACGTGACTACAGATAATAACCACCAAGGTGTAGCAAAGGCTATCTATTCAGCTATTGCATACAACAATGAATTACTTAAAAAATAATAATCATATCTAAAATTAGAGATACTACCAGTTAAAAATAAATACTTTTAACTGGTAGTATAGGGAAATATATATTATTTAATTGTAAGAGCTTAATAGTAAAAGCGTCGGCATCGTAATAGAATTTATGACCCCTATCGTTGGTAATAGTTGATGTATAATCAAAGATCGGAGGTGATGTAAATGGGAAATCTAAAATTTCATATCGATGACACTTGTGTTAAGTGTGGTGCATGTGCCGTAGATTGTCCTGTTCAATGCATCACCAAAGGGGAGACTCAGTTTAATATTGGCAAAGGCTGTATCGGCTGTGGCGATTGTTATTCAATCTGTCCCGTTGGAGCTGTAAAAATGTCTAAACGCGAGGATCATAAAACATAGTCCATTGAAAGGCTAGAGTCCCTCGAAAGGTTAGAGCTTATTAAAGATTATTTCCTCGTATTAAGTTTGTTATATAGTAAAATCCGAACATTAAAATCTTTTCTATAAATTTCATACGGAATATATGGAGTCCATATACTTCGTATGGTATAATGAAATGTAATGAAATTTAGCGTTTTGCTCGAGAAAACGCACCGCCAGTACAGAAATGTATGGGCATTAAAAAATGGTGAATATACTTTCACAAATAGATGCATATGGAGGAAGGCATGGAAAACAAGGAATTTGTTATTGTTGTTGACTTTGGTGGTCAATATAATCAATTGATCGCGCGCCGTGTTCGTGAAAATCACGTATACTGCGAAGTATATCCATACAACAAAGCGCTGGACAAAATTAAAGAATTAAAACCGCAAGGTATCATCTTCACAGGTGGCCCTAACAGCGTGTATGAAGAAAACTCTCCAAAAATCGAAAAAGAGATTTTTGAACTTGGTATTCCAGTTCTTGGCATGTGCTATGGTATGCAATTTATGGCGCATACATTGGGTGGCGAAGTTAAATCTGCTGATAACCGTGAGTTTGGTAAAACACCTACTAAAGTGGACACTACATCTCCATTGTTCAAAGGCTTGGACGAAGACCAAGTTGTGTGGATGTCTCACGTTGACTATGTAGCAAAAGTTCCTGAAGGGTTCGAAATCATTGCGCACACAAAAGACTGCCCTGTTGCATCTATGCAAAATAAAGAACGCAAATTATACGCTATGCAATATCATGCAGAAGTATTGCATACTGAACATGGTAAAGAAATGCTTCACAACTTCTTGTATGAAGTGTGCGGCTTCACAGGCACATGGACAATGGCAAACTATGCAAAAACTGCTATTGATGAAATCCGTAACACTGTAGGCGATGGTAAAGTATTATTAGCATTGTCTGGCGGTGTAGATAGCTCCGTTGCGGCAGCTCTTATTTCTAAAGCTGTTGGCGACCAATTGACTTGTATCTTTGTTGACCATGGTTTAATGCGTAAAAACGAAGGCGACGAAGTTGAAGCAGCTTTCAAAGATTCCGGCATGCATTTCATCCGCGTCGATGCGGAAAAACGTTTCTTAGATAAATTGGCTGGTCTTGAAGATCCAGAAGCTAAACGTAAAGCTATCGGCGAAGAATTCATCCGCGTATTCGAAGACGAAGGCCGTAAAATCGGCTCCGTTGACTTCTTGGCACAAGGTACAATCTACCCTGACGTTATTGAGTCCGGTACTGGCGAAGCAGAAGTTATTAAATCTCACCACAATGTAGGCGGCTTGCCTGCAGTTGTAGACTTCAAAGGCCTTATCGAACCATTGCGCAACCTCTTCAAAGACGAAGTACGTGAACTTGGTTCTGAATTAGGTTTGGCTGACTATCTCGTATGGCGTCAACCATTCCCAGGTCCTGGTCTTGCTATTCGCGTAATGGGCGAAATCACGAAAGACAAACTCGACATCTTGCGTGATGCGGACTACATCTTCCGTGATGAAATTGCAAAAGCTGGTCTTGATCGCGACATCAACCAATACTTTGCAGTATTAACATCTACACGTACTGTAGGCGTTATGGGTGACTTCCGTACATACGATTACACATTGGCATTGCGTGGCGTAACAACAACAGACTTCATGACTGCTGACTGGGCGCGTATCCCTTACGACGTATTGGACACAATCTCCCGCCGTATCGTAAACGAAGTACAACACATTAACCGTATCGTGTATGATATTACATCTAAACCACCTGCTACAATTGAGTGGGAATAAAAATTAGAACAACATAGTATTTAAAGAATACATATACAAAGGCCTTTCATCATTATGGTGAGAGGCCTTTTGTGAAAGTAGTAGTTGCTCTAATTTATTTTGTTGTTGCTAGTAGATATCTTTAAGGAAATAAGGGTATGGAAACCATAAAAGAATTTTTAGTTAGTGACATATATTTAGATATTATAAAAGAACTAGGTGTAGACAACTTTAATCAAGATGTACAAAGTGTTGAAGTAGAAGAGCTAAAAAATCGATTAAGTCAGAGACAATTCTTACTAGAAGGCTTTAATTGTAAGGTGCTTTCAGAAAAAGAGATGGTGCAGTTTTACGAGCAAATGATAGAAGCATATGGAAAAGATATTATCGTTTGGTCTAAAAAGTTTTTGCAATATAGCGACGATACTATTGAGGAGTATCCTGATGGAGAATTTCCAAAAGGAGAGGAAATATCTGAGGAGGATGTATCAACTACAATTGAAATAGGAAAATACTCTATAACAAGTATTGGTTTGTATATAATTGAATTTGACCTCTTGAAGAATCATCAAGAGATAGTAGCTGACTATTATAAAAGATTGGGCATTCCTCGGGCCATGAAATATGCAAAAGACATGATAGCATTTTATAAAGAGGTTTTTACTTTAGGTATTTAAATATTAATGATTGAGGGCTGTTTTGTTACAGCCTCTTTTATGTTATACAAAAAAATTGGTATACTGATTTTAAGTTATAGATTTTGGTTTAAACAGTTGTTTGAAAATAGAGGTTCTATGAAAACGACAAGATCTTTTGGCGAGTATCCCAAATATTCTCTCCATGATGCAAGGGTACAGAAAATAGAATATGTAGATGATAGTTTAACTTTTACCTTTGATTATATTTTTTCTTATGAGAATGGTATTGAACAGACTCATAAGGCTCAAGTTGTATTTGAAAAATGCGATGTTGATGATCTAGAAATTCTCGTCTTTAATAGTACAATATTAGACACTTTCACAGGTAAAAGAATTGAATTACCTCAGTATCAGCAGGAGTATAGTGAAAGTGAGTTCGAGGTCATTACAGAGACTTATAACTGGGGTCGAGCTGTACTCCAAGGTTGGTTATGTACCGAAGGGAGTCCCGTACATTGTATAATGAACATATACTTTACAGGCGATATGGTATATGTAGTTGATGAGGGCTAATATGAGCGATTTAGATTTTACTATTTATTGCACCGTTACATTCTTTAGTAAGAAGATGGTGAATTCACCAAATTTAACTAATGGAAAGTATAGCCCTCAAATTGTTTTAAAAGGCATTGAGGAGCATCTTGAAGTCAACTTTATTGATGGTGAGGATGTTATCTTTGATCAGCCAATACGAGCTAATGCGCTTCCAATAAATGAGGATGTAGATTATTCTAGTTTACAAGAAGGTACTGAGTTCCTTATCATGGAAGGTAGTAATATTGTTGGAGAAGGGATTGTAAAAGAAATTTTTCAACATAAACCACATGAGAGAAAAAATTTTAGAGTATTATATCCATTGGTGGTTCTATAATCTTAAGAAGGAGCTTTTATGGCGATTACGTATACAGAAGAACGAAATTTTACGCCTCAACAAGTAGCAGAGTTGTTTCTATCTGTTCGTTGGGTAGTAGGCAAGTACCCTGAACGATTACATAAGGCTCTTATGAATTCATCGCGCGTGATTTCTGCATGGGAAGGCGACCGTTTAGTTGGTCTTATTCGTGTCATGGACGATAGCGAGTTGGTGTGCTTCATCAATTATGTACTGGTTCATCCTGATTATCATGGCCGCGGTATTGCAGGTCATTTGCTAGAAATGGTGAAAGAGGCGTACAAGTCTTACTTGTACGTTAATGTTATGATTGGTGATAGCAAGAATGCATCATTTTACGAGAAGCATGGCTTTAAAATAAAAGAAGATTCCTTGCCAATGCAATATCGTAATGTGCCGAAATATACAAAAAGATAATTGGTGGGATAATCTGTATAGCAAGTAAGTGGTCAAATTGTTAATAAAAGGCTACACGTACATAGCGTTACGTGTAGCCTTTGTTATGTAAACGGTATATACTAAAACGGATATGTAGATACGATGGAGAAGGATATGGATATTTTAATACGAAAAGCGACAACCTCTGATTTAGATTTGGTGACATATATAGAAGCAACTTGTTTTCCGCTTGCAGAAGCGGCGCCTCGTGAGGCTTTTAAGGAACGATTAGATCATTATGCAGGTCAGTTTTTAATTGCCTTTGACGGCGATGCACCTATTGGTTTTATCGATGGTTTTGTAACGGATGATGAAGTCTTGACGGATGAGATGTTCGCCGATGCTTCGCTGCATAATCCTAAGGGTGCGTGGCAAATGATTTTTGGTCTAAATACATTGCCAGAATATCGCAACCGTGGTGTAGGTGGTCAGTTAATAGAGGCATTTATCGATCTTGCGAGAGAGGAAAAACGTAAAGGCGTTATTCTAACCTGCAAGGAAGAAAAGATTCATTATTACGCCAAGTTTGGTTTTGTTAATGAAGGTGAATCTGTATCTGATCATGGCGGTGCTAAGTGGTATCAGATGCGTATTGTGTTCTAGCCATATAATTAAATACAAAAGAAGAAGCTGAAATCTTGCAGACTAGCATTGATTTCAGCTTCTTTTTGTTGGGAAGATATGTATTTTGAAGGAGTCTGATTAAAATTAATTAAATAATTTCTTTAACTTGCGCCACGCCTTTATCGGTCAGCATATAGTACCCATTCGTTACATACAACAAGCCTTGTTTCTTAAGGTGTGATGCGGCTTGGTGTGTATAGTCTGGGTTCCAGTTCAAGTGTTCGTGAATGGTGCCGATACCGTTTTCAATGGCTGCCACAGGTGTATTCATATGGGTATAGATGTGGCAGAGCATCATTGTTTCTCGATAGTGACGACGCAAGTGGCGTTGGCGAAGATAGGTTGCAATATAGCCTGTCTTTGGCGTGCAAATAACGGCAATTAATAATGCGAAACCAATCGTTGTTGCGATAGCGCCTGCAATGGATACGTCTAGGGTGAAAGCGACTTCAGTACCGATAACAGCACAGATAATGCCGATGATGATACTGCTAGTGAGCATGGCTTTCACAGAGTCTGTCCATAAATAAGCGATAACCGCAGGTCCGATCATGAGGCCGATAACGAGGATGGCGCCTACTGCTTGGAATGAAGCCACCACGGTAAGGGATACCATGGTCATGAGCACGTAATGGATGAGGGCAGGCATGAAGCCGAAGAGCCCTGCTAATAGAGAATCGAAGGTAGATAGCTGCAATTCCTTGTAGAAGAGCATAACTAATAGGAGGTTGATGACCGCTACCCCCAGGGAAATCCATAGAGATACAGGACCTAGGTCGGTGGAGTTTACAATCCATCTGTCGAACGGGGCGAACGCGATTTCCCCTAGAAGTGCCGTATCTACGTCAAGGTGTGCGTTGCCGCTGTAGAGACTGACGAGGATGATGGCAATGGAGAATAGAAGGGGGAAGATGATACCAATGGATGCGTCTTCGTTGACGAGGCCCGTGTTATGAATCATCTCTGTAAGCCACACCGTTCCTACGCCGACTACGGTTGCCCCTACTAATAGCAAGGGCGAGTTTAAATCTTTCGTTACAAAGAAAGCGAGAACGATGCCGAGGAATACGGTGTGCGTAATGGCGTCGGCCATCATAGACATGCGACGTAGCACGAGGAATACACCAGGGATAGCACACGCGATGGATACTGCGATGGCGATGAGTAAAATCTCTGTATGTACTGTCATGGGGCACCTCCTATGCGAGGCTGTCCACCCTCTGCTCTATATATCTTTTGTTGCAAATCGGCAGGACTTATCTTTGCGGTTTCTGATAATAAAGCTTGTTTTGATTGTTTGTTTCTACGATATTGCCACAAGATGCCTCTATTAGGTGCAAATATGAGGCTCAATAGTACAATAACCGACAGAATGACGATGATGGCAGGTCCTGTAGGCAGTTTTTGTACTGTTGTACTCCAAATGGTACCGCCTATAGCAGATACCATGCCGAAACATCCTGCTAGTATACACATGGTACCGAGCTTGTTCGTCCACTGACGGGCCCCTACAGCCGGTGCAATGAGTAGGGAACTGATCAAGATAGCACCTACTGATTGAATGCCGATGATGATGGTCATGATCAATAGAGAACGATATAAAATGAGTGTAAAGGTGACGGGAATTTGCAATGTTTTAGCGTATTCTACGTCAAAGGAAATGAGATTTAGCTCTTTCCAAAATAAGGCTGTTAAAACGATAATGATGAGCGCTGCCGCCGATGTAATGTACACGTCGCGGGCTAATATGGTGGCGGCCTGTCCAAATATAAATTTTGAAAGCCCCGCCTGACCTGCATTGTTTAGACTTTGAAGGTAGGTGAGTAGGACCATACCAAGACCAAAGAAAGCAGATAGTATAGTAGCTAGAGCGCCATCGAATTTGATTTTACTGTTTTCCACGGTGATGGTAATGAGCCACGCCGCAGTGATAGAGGACAGGGCGGCACCTATAATGAGTACCTCAATGTCTTTTATACCGGTCAGCAAGAATGCGATGACTACACCAGGTAGTGCCGCGTGAGAGAGGCCGTCACCGATGAGGCTTTCCTTGCGCAGTACAGCGAAGGTGCCCGCAATACCACTGGCAAGGCCCAAGAGAGCTGTACCGAGCAATACCATCTGTGTCGTATAGGATTGGAGAATGGTCATACAATCCTCACCTTGCCGTAGGTGCGTTCTATGGCTTCGTCAGTAAAGGTCTCTGCTACGGGACCATAGGCAACAGTTTGCTTGTTGACCATCGTTACCCAGTCGAAATATTGAGGTACCGTATTTAAATCGTGGTGTACGACGATGACCGTTTTGCCACGGGCTTTCATTTCTTGTAATAGGGAAATAATGGCATGTTCCGTCGTTTTATCGACGCCCTTGAAAGGCTCGTCCATGAGGTAAATATCTGCCTCTTGTACGAGGGCTCTCGCGAGGAATACACGCTGTTGTTGGCCCCCTGAAAGTTGACGAATTTGCCTGTTTACATAGTCGCTCATACCCATTTTTTCAATCATGGAGAGGGCTAGCTCCTTATCCTTTTTACTTGGTCGTTTGAACCAACCTAGATGACCATAGCGGCCCATAAGTACAACGTCTAATACGGTAGTAGGAAAGTCCCAGTCTACGCTACCGCTTTGAGGTACATAGGCGATTTTCTTGTAATCCTTTTTGCCCATTGCAAGGTGGTGGTCGATATAAAACTTAACACTACCTGAGATAACTGTTAATAGGCCTAACATGGCCTTTAATAATGTAGATTTACCGGCTCCATTAGGGCCGACGATGGCCGCTAAGGAACCGATGGGTACCTTCATATCTACGTCCCATAATACGGGTTTTGTCGTATAGGCTACGGTCATATCTTCAACTTCAACGGCCCATTCCATAGAGACCTCCTTTTATCAATAGTGCTACTATCGCTGTATTGTTAGTAGTACTTGTACTTACATAGGACGTACACTGTATGTCGCCCTTGTTTTGAAACGTTATTTGTTATTTAAGTGCTTTAGCGATGGTATCGATGTTGGCTTTTACCATACCGATATATGTGCCGCCTTCAGTGCCTTCAGAACCGAGGGAGTCGGAGTATAATTCGCCACCGATGGCAACGTTCCAACCTTTAGCTTTAGCTGCTTCTTGAACGGCTTCAATTGTTTTGTGCGGTACAGAAGATTCTACGAAGATCGCTTTAATTTTGTGATCTACGATAAATTGAACAAGTTCATTCACATCTTGTGTGCCTGCTTCTGTAGCAGTACTTACACCTTGCAAACCTTTTACTTCAAAGCCATAAGCACGAGCAAAGTATTGGAAGGCGTCGTGTGCTGTTACGAGAACGCGAGATTCTTTAGGAATTGATTCTGCTTGCGCTTTGATGTATGCATCTGTTTCATCTAATTTAGTGAGGTATGCATCATACCGTTTCTTGAAATCCTCTTTGTGAGCTGGATCTGCTTTCGCAAGACCTTCGTATACAGCTTTTGCTGCAAGTTTCCAATTCGCTACATCGAACCAAATATGAGGGTCTTTAGTTTTCACGCCATCTTCTTCGTCAAAGTCGAGTAGAGTAGCTGGATCAATGGCGTCGGATACGCGGATAGTAGCTTTATTTTGTTTTGTTAAATTGTCAAAAATGGAACCCATTTTACCTTCTAAGTGAATGCCGTTGTACACCACAACATCTGCCTTAGACATAGTTGTTACATCGCCGGCGCTAGCTTGGTAGAGGTGAGGGTCCACGCCAGGTCCCATAAGACCTTGTACAGACACATGGTCACCGCCAATTTCTTTTACTAAATCCGTTAACATTGTAGTAGTAGCTACAACATTTAATTTTTTCTGACTGTCTTGTGCTGCATCCTTACCACAGCCTACAAGGGCTAATAACATAAGTGCTAATGATACGACGACTAATACGACTCGGTTGAACTTCATAATAAACCTCCTTTTATGTATTAAATAATCAATCTGAATTACTAAATTTAAAAGCTAAAAAACATATAGATTAGTCTTAATTCCAAGGGCTACCCATATAATGTCTTGATGAAAGGAAAGACTACCTATATTTAAGCAGAAGAATAGCCGCTACTAACGTAGTGGCTATTGGCAGTTATACGTTCTTCTGCTAGGGTCATAATCATTTAGTGAATAAGAGCTTGTAGATGGTTAGGCCCAATGAGGGCAATGAGACCAAGTACCATCATGACCTTCATTTGAATACGCTTTCTACGTCTCATGATGAACCTCCTTTGTGTAGTTTTTTGTCATATCTACCTGATATGTAAGTCCGAACAGTTATCTTGTGTTCAATATATCATAAATGAGAAATTTTATCAATAAGAAAATGTTCTTTAAATATTCATCTTTATTTAGTATGATATTATTCATAGACTCACAATAATTATTTTAGGAGGCTTATTATGAATAAATTATTCAGATTCACTGCAGCGGCTTTACTTGTTGCATCTTTTGGCGTATTGGGTAATTATACAGCTGATGCAGCTAAGTTCTTAGAATCTCCTCGCGAAGTGGAAATTGTAAAACCTGAGTTACCTGAGGTTCCTCAAACAGCTACCGTAGCACCTACTATGCGCGTACGCTTTTTGATTGATAAAAAAGGGAATGTTAAAAATGTATTCGTGGAACGTTCTTCTGGTTATGCTCCAGTTGACGAAGCGGTGAAAAAAGCCATTTTACAATGGAAGTTTACACCTGCTATTGGTATGGACCAAAAGGCTCATGAATCTATTATTGGAATGACAATTACTCTACCTAAACATGCTGTAACAGCTAAATAAGGAGAATGTGATGAAAAAAGTGTTGCGTTGTACTGTGTTATGCGCATTGTTTGTAACTAGTATGGTAGCCTCTGTGTTGGCAGCTCCATTCCAATTGCCTGTAGCCATATCTACTCCATCTGTAGATCAAATTAATATTGCTGGTTATGGCGATTCGATTCAAAGTGCAGATGTGCGTTTTACCATCAATGAAGATGGCTCTGTAGGGGATATAGAGGTTGTAAAATCTAGTGGGGTTACTGCTCTTGATGAGGCTCTTGTTGAGAAAATCTCCACATGGCGTTTCAATCCGGCTACAGACTCCAATGGTAATCCTGTGGCATCTTCTAAAACTGAATATATTGATTTTAGAAATTAATAGAAGGCACTCATACATTGTATGGGTGCCTTTTTATGTGCTGGTGAAAGTACTTAAGGGTTTAATTATATGGGGTGAAAGTATTTTGTGGTTCAATTATCTTGGGAAATGTATCCACAGCAACTGAAAATTACTTTCAAAATAAGTATAATAAATGTATATTTAATATAGTAATAATATATTGTATATACTAATAGTCTTTGACCCTTGGAGGTATAAGCATATGAATCCATTACAGCAAAAGCTAGACATTAATAACGAACGGTATAGAATTATTGTATCTATTAAAGAGGATTATTTAGATGGTAAATTGTCCTTGGAAGAGGGCAATCGTATTTTGAAAGAAAAATTAGGCACTTGCACGCCTGACGAGTTTGCTTATGCAGAGCAAAGTTTGAAGGGTGTATATAAGGATGAAGAAATCCTAGATAAGATGGATGATCTATTGAACTTATTTGATGGCGTATTAGTGCGCGCTGAAAATGAATACCCTGAAAATCATCCATTATGGGCATATTTGGAAGAGATTAATGCCGTTGAAAAGGTAGCTCTTGAAGCGGATGAATTGTTGAAACAAGATAAGTTTATTAAAAATCCTTGGCTTGGTGTATTTGATTCCCTAGCACAATGGCGTATACATCTATCTCGTAAACAAAATCAATTATATCCAATGCTTGAAGAACATGGCTTTGATCGTCCTACGCGTATTATGTGGACCTTTGACGATGGCGTGCGCGATGCCATCTCTGCGTCCTATGCATTGCTTCGAGAAGATAAATACGAAGAATTTTTAGCATCCGTTCCTGAAACACTGGCAAAGTTACGTGATTTGAACTCTAAGGAGTTAGAGGTTTTATTGCCAACATCTTTTAAATTATTAAGCGATGAAGAGTTTGTGCGCATGAGCAAAAATGACCATGAAATCGGTTATGCTATTATTAACGCACCAGGTTTATATGTCGTGCCAGGTATTAACGATTCCGCAGCCTCATTAAATGGAAATGCTGCTAGTCAAAATAGTGCAGTATCTAATGAGTTTCTAAATGATTTAGCAGGCTTATTATCTAAGTATGTAGGTCCTGTAGGTGGAGCACAAGTTGGTAAGGATGCTGTCCTCGATGTGGCGACAGGCAAATTAACCTTAGAGCAAATCAATTTGCTGTTCCGTCATCTTCCAGTAGATTTGTCTTATGTTGATGAAAATGAACTTGTTAAGTTTTACAGTGATACGCCACATCGTATATTTCCTCGCAGTGCCAATGTTATTGGTCGTGAAGTGAAGAATTGTCATCCTGCTAAGTCTGTTCATGTTGTAGAAGAAATCGTAGAGAAATTTCGATCTGGTGAGCAAAACCAAGCTGAATTCTGGATCAATAAACCGGGATTGTTTATCTATGTTATCTATACAGCGGTACGTGATGAAAATGGTAAATTCCGCGGTGTCTTAGAAATGATGCAAGATTGTACTCATATTCGTGAACTTGAAGGCTCTCGTACCTTGTTGACTTGGGATAAGACTGATTTTGTAGGAAGTACAGATAATAATAGTAATGATAAATCCCTAGCTCAAGAGGCCGCAGAAGAGGTTGATGAAGAACCACTTACTACCGATGCAGATGGAAGATTCCATATCGATGCGAAGACTACGCTATCTAACTTGATTAAGCAAAGCCCTGAAGTGGTAGATTATTTAATTTCTTTGAACCCTAAGTTTGAGAAATTGAAAACTCCGATGGTAAAGGTTATGGCTAAGGTGGCTACTATAAAGATGATCGCAGAGCGTGGTGATTTTAATGTAGATGAGCTAGTCGGCAAAATCGATGCCTTCATTAATAAAGCTAGAAAATAAATATGTTGCACTAATTTAAGATAAGCATGCATTAATTTCTTATAATTCATCTCTTTTGTGTATACAAATTTGTCTGAAAAGGGTACAATAAAACATAATGAAAGTATTTGCCGAGGCAGTATTTTCTTATCTTAAACTACTTTTACAAGAGAAATTACGTATATATTAAAGGTGAGGATCTGGATACTATGTCGACAAGACGCGTTTGGAAGCAAAGTGAAATTAAAACAAACCCATTATTTTCTAAGATGCGCAGTACTATTGAAACTGCATTTTATGGAAACAATGTAACGCCTATTACATCTGTGGCACAAGCGTACCAATTGGCCACTGAAGAACCTGGTGTTATCGTCCTCGATATGCCTGTATATAAACCATGCGAGCAAGGTTTGCCAGCTGATGCAAAGGTACTAGTTACAAACGATGGTAAAACTACAGGCCGTTATGCAAAAGCTCGTCGCATTATTGGCGATGAAGGCATTGACGAAGTGGAACTTGCTAATATTGCACGTGATGCAGTCTATGATAGCCGTGGTAAAGAATGGATTTCTGCTGATACTATCGTAGGTCTTGATAAAAAATTTACTGCTCGTGCGCATTTGATGATTCCAAAAGACCATGCATCCATTTTGTATTCTTGGATTATGAACTTTAAGTTCTTTGATGCAGCTGTAAAAGAGTTCTACAATGATAGCGTAGAAATTCCAGAAGGCGACATTTATATCTATTCTGATCCTGAATATGTGGTACCAGGTCATCCAGGTGGGCTTGCTATTTTTGATCCAGCTCATAATTGCGCTATGATTCTTGGTATGCGCTACTTCGGTGAGCATAAAAAAGGTACCCTTACATTGGCATGGTCCTTGGCGAATCGTTTCGACTATGTAGCATGCCACGGCGGTATGAAACGTTACAATCTTGACAATGGTAAAAGCTATACAATCGGTGTATTTGGCTTGTCCGGTTCTGGTAAATCTACATTAACTCATGAAAAGCATGATGGTCGTTATGATATTTCTATCTTACATGACGATGCGTATATCATCAATACTAATGACTTGAGTTCTATTGCTCTTGAACCTACATATTTCGACAAAATGCAAGATTACCCTGTGGAACATCCGGCTAATGAATTCTTGTTAACACTACAAAACGTAGGCGTAACTATGGATGAGGATGGCCGTAAGGTTGTGTTGGCAGAAGATGTGCGTAATAACAATGGTCGCGCTATTAAATCTCAATTCTGGACAGATAATCGTGTAAACTACGTAGATCAACCAGTTAATGCCATTGTATGGCTTATGAAAGATAAAACGTTACCACCAATCCTTAAAATTAATGACCCTGTTTTGGCATCTACAATGGGCGCAACACTTGCTACACGTCGTTCTACTGCTGAAAAACTCGATGCCCATGTGGATCCAAATGCACTTGTTATCGAACCATATGCAAATCCATTCCGTACATATCCATTGGTTCGTGACTATGAAAGCTACAAAAAATTATTCTCTGAATGTGGCGTACAATGTTACATCATGAACACAGGTTTCTTCTTGGAAAATAAAATTCCTAAAGAGGTAACTCTTGATTTATTGGAACGTTTGGTAGAAGGTGCATTGGACTTCAAACCATTCTATAAATATGAAAACCTCTCTTATGTTGAGGTTCCTGGTTTTGAACCACCATTCCAAGTGCGTGAATACCATCACCAATTACACAAAGCTTTCGAGTTCCGCTATGACTATGTAGAAAAACTTATTGGTCATAAAAACGAATTGCCACAAGAAGTATTGGATGTATTAAAAACTCTAATGTAGTCTCAAAATTTATTAAATCCTCAATATAATATTGAGATTGTCTACTCAAAATTTATTAAATCCTCAATATAATATTGAGATTGTCTAACTGCTCAAATAAAAGGCCCTCCTTGTGGAGGGCTCTTTCTTTTGTGGTAATATATACTTATGATAAATCAATAATGTTTTGTTATAAGGTGTTTTTATGGATATAAAGGATATTAAATATATAAGTACCATCGTTGAGATGGCATCATTTTCAAAGGCGTCTAAAAAACTATATATCTCTCAACCTGCATTGAGTCAAAGTATTCGTCGCATTGAGGCTGAATTAGGTGTACCTTTATTTGCTCGAGATCGGACAAAGGTTGTACCAACCGCTGCAGCCTTACAAATTGCTAAAGAGGGTATGCCTTTAGTAGGAAAGGTAGAGGCTTTAACGCAGTCGATCATTAATCAAGGGTCTGATGCGGCTTATCATGTGCGTATTGGATTATCTCAATTCTATGGTCACCATATGTTGGGAAAAACATTGAAGAGCTTTCAACAAATTGAGCCATCCTGGGAATTTCATGTAGTAGAAGGGGAGTCCCATTTTTTGGAGCAACAAATTTGTGATGGATTGGTTGATGTAGGTCTATTTCCAACACCAATTTACTCGCAAGCTCTTGAAAGTTATCCTGTGTTAGATGAGCAAATTTTATTAGCTGTTAGTGTAGAGAATAAAAAAGCTATAGCTATTGCTGACTCGCTTATGACACCGAATGGAATACATGAGATAGCACCATTTGGGTCTTTCCCTTTTATTCTCATAAGAGAAGGCCTTAAGTTGCGAACCTTGGTAAATCGTCTATGTCAGGCTGAATCCTTTGTGCCTAAAGCGGTTATTGGTTCTGAAAATCTTGACACTTGTAGATCCTTGGTAGAAGATGATTATGGTATTACATTCTTGCCGAGTACACTTAATAGTAAAGGTGATGATGATAAAGTTAAATTCTATCCTTTAGCATCGAAACTATGTTTCCGTCAATTAGTTCTTGTAGCGAGATCAGATAGAGCAAAGCGATTCCATTTGCCTGAAGTGGCTCAAGTTATGCAACAATTCTTATAAATTATACAGATGGAATGTTAGAGTATTAAGTACTGTTTGCAAATAATAATTCATATAAAACAATATATAAATATAGTATTCTATAGATAAAAGAGGTTAATTCCCTAAGTTCGCAGGAATTAACCTCCTTTGCTTTGTGAAAGAAAACTGAAAATATCGAATTTGATAAATATAGCAATTACGATGTTCTTTGAAGCAAATGAGTCAAAAAATTCTCAAAAAATAATTGACAAATGCCCTGTCAAAAAATATACTTAAATTAGGTTAAAACATATTTAGGAGATAGGATTTAAAACCCACAAGTGTGGTGGATTTAAAAAATAAAAGTAGAATATGTTTTCTTATTATTGTTAGTTGGCCTACGTAGGCCCCTAGGAGGTTTATTATGAATAAAGATGTGGAAAACAAAAATACCCATGACCACAGCCATGGCGAACATCATCACCATCATGATCATGACCATCATCACCATGACCATGACCACTGCCATTGTGGCGGTCACCATCACGATCACGACCATGATCATCATCACGATCACGATCATGAACATGGTCACGACCATAGTCATGCAAAGGCTATGCCGACGGATAAATGGGTGCCACACACTCATGAACCAGGGGTACCTCATGAACATGGCGTAAATGACTACATGAAAGCTGTTGCAGAATACCGTAAAACTTGGCCTACAAAACAAGATGTTATCGAACAAACACCAGATCCTGCTGTGCGCGAAATGATCCTTCGCATGGAGCAAATTGGTTGCGATACAGTATTTGACCGTTTCGATAAACAACAACCACAATGTACTTTTGGTATTGCAGGCGTATGTTGTCGTGTTTGCTTCATGGGTCCATGTAAAATTACACCTAAGAGCCCTCGTGGTGTCTGCGGTGCTGATGCTGACCTTATCGTAGCTCGTAATATGACACGCGCAGCCGCTGGTGGCTTAACACAACATGGTGCGCATGCTCGCGAAATCTTGATTTCTTTGAAAGCTGCTGCTAACGATCAATTGGATATCCCAATTTTGGGCGAAGAAAAAATTCGCACAGTATGTAAAGCTTTTAACATTCCTGAAGAAGGTCGTTCCTTAAAAGAAGTGGCTAATGACTTGGCAGATGTTCTATTAGAAGATTTGAGCCGTGCATTGCCTGGCGAATATAAAACAATTACAGCGTTAGCTCCAGCTGAGCGCCGTGAAGTTTGGAAAAACCTTGATATCTTACCTATTTCTGCGTACAATGAAGCCTTTGATGCATATCATCGTACTTGCGTAGGTACAGATGGCGATTGGGAAAGCAACATGAAACAATTCTTGCGTTGTGGTCTTGCTTTCACATTCACAGGCGTAGTAGCTGCGGACATCGCAACAGATGCATTGTTCGGTCAAGGTGGTCGTCGTACATCAAAAGTTAACATCGGTGCATTGAAAAAAGGTTATGTTAACATCGCTGTTCATGGTCACTTGCCAACATTAGTATCCCAAATTTGTACAATTGGTGCCTCTGAAGAGTATTTAGAAAAAGCGAAAGCTATCGGTGCTAAAGGTATCCAATTCTACGGTATCTGCTGCTCTGGTTTGTCCAGCATGTACCGCTACGAAAACGTTATTCCATTGTGTAATGCTATCGGTGCAGAACTTGTACTTGGTACAGGCGCTCTTGATTGCTGGGTAGCTGACGTTCAAGACGTATACCCTGCTATCATGGACGTAGCACGTTGCTTCAACACAAAAGTTATCACTACATCTGATGCAGCTCGTTTACCAGGTGCAGAACACATTGGTTACGATCACCATCATACTAACTTGTCTGAAACAAAAGCATTGGCTCGCAAAATCTTGGATCGCGCTCTTGAAGCTCATGAATTGCGCAAAGGCATGCCTGTATTCATTCCGCCATACGAAATCACTGCTGAAGTTGGTTTCTCTCCAGAATCCACTGTTAAACATTACGGTTCCTTCAAACCATTGGCAGAGGCTTTAAAATCTGGTAAAGTTCGTGGTATTGTAAACGTAGTAGGTTGTTCCAACCCTCGCGTTATTTATGAAAAAGCAACTGTAGATATTGTTGATACACTTATCAAAAATGGCTGTATCATCTTAACAAATGGTTGTGCATCCTTCCCATTGATGAAACTTGGTTACTGTAATACAGATGCTATTAAGAAATGTAGCCCTGCATTGCAAGAGTTCTTGGGCGATGATCAACCACCTGTATGGCATGTCGGCGAATGTGTAGATAATGCACGTTCCTCCGGTATTTTTGCTGGTATTGCTGGTGAATTAGGTCTTAACTTACCACAAATGCCATTTGCTATGTCTAGCCCTGAATGGTCTAACGAAAAAGGTATCGATGCATCCCTTGGCTTCCGCTTGATGGGTATTAACTCTTACCATTGCGTTGAGCCACCTACACAAGGCTCTGATGCTGTTACAAAATGGCTTAAAGAAGACACTAAAGACATCTTAGGTTCTGTTATGTATGTAAATACTGATCCTGCTAAAGTAGCTGAAAAAATCTTAGCTGATATCGATGCTAAACGTGCTGCTTTAGGTTGGGCTGAAGTAAAATAGTTTATCCTTTGATAGATTATAATTTGTAGTTGCGTATAAAAACACCCTCTATAGATCTTATAGTTATTATGACTATTAGAATTAAGAGGGTGTTTTTTATTGCTTGTGGATAGATTTTTTACTTGTCTTGTATTAGCCGTAGTATAATGTACTAATTGTTTTAGACCTATTAAAGTGTGATGGTTTCACCATCTTCAGGCACTGCTACATGGCTTTCAATATTGTTGCCTTTGATAAATTTGCGTACATCCTTACGACTTGTTGCAGTATGATTAACTGTATCCATGTGAACCGCAATAATTTTAGCCTCTGGTTTGCGTACCACCATGCGGCCAATATCTTTTGTACCCATAATAATACTATCTTCAAAGCCTAAAATTTGAGCATATCCAGTGTTCATAATAATAACGTTAGGGTCGAAGCGAAGGAGGGCCTTCTCTACATCACTTGTCCAAACTGTATCGCCTACAAGGTACACAGTTGGTTCGTCTGCTGCTTCAAAAATAACGCCCATCGCATCGCCTGCTAATTGTGCGAGAACTGGATTTGCATACATTTCTAGAGTGCCGTGGGAGCCACCTGTTTTTCTTAATGTGATACTATTAAACTCTAGACTTTCAAAAATGATGCGTACATCATTAAAGCCTTGTGAAGTAATAAGTTCTTTGTCCGCTGTATTTTGTACAAAAATAGGAAGTGATTTTGGAATAGCATTAATTGCCGTATCATCCCAATGGTCAAGATGTGTGTGTGTGACTACCACTGCAGTTACATTGCTTAATAGATTGTCCATTGATAGAGGTAAATCAACCATAGGCATTCTTTGTTGATAGTTAAATGTTCCTTCAAAGCCAGGATAAGTATCTTTTGGTGCTAAAAATGGATCAATAAGGAATGTTGTATTTTTTATTGTTAATTTTCCTGTGGCGTTTCGAATGTGAGTATATTGTGTCATAGTTATCTCCTTAATTAGATTATTGTCGATTTAATTGAATAGATTATTATTTGTAATCTCTAGAACTAGTGTACCTTGTTTTGGTATACTAGTCTCAACAATAATTAACACTATGTTTATTAATAGACACATTGTATAAAAGTGTCTATGTTGGAGGTTATATGATAACTCGAAAAGAAATGACACGTATGTTGTTAAAAGAAGGCTTGCTTAGTTGGTTAGCAAACAATTCCTTTGAGTCTGTAACAGTAACATCGTTGTGTAAAGCTTCGGGTATAACTCGTTCCACTTTTTATTTACACTATAGTAATATCATGGAAATTGTTGATGATTTAGTGGATGATGCAATCGCTTATTCAAAGCCAGGAATGGTAGATAACAACAATTTACAAACTATAGCTAACACCTTATCAGCTGCTTCTAATTCTGTTTCGTTGAGAGAAGCATACGATTCTATTTTTGATAGATTGCCTTTATGTCAGCGTATTATACGACATAAAAAGTATTTACCTTTATTTTTAGATGAACAAATTTCAGAATATGTATTACAACGCATTATAGGACGTGAAAAAGATCGACAAGGACTCGTTATAGCAGAATCTCTTGGCGTTTCGTTTGATGTTGGGGTATCTGTTTTTGTATTTTTAGTACACGGTCTATATGCTGTTAATAAACAATATAAGTGGTCTCAGAGCGATGAGTGGTTAGAAGCTCAGAAAATTATTTTTGAACTAGTTTATCGTGGATTACAAAGAAGATAGAATTTATATACGCTTATATTTTGAGATTCATTAAAGTTTTATACAACGAAAAAAGGACTCCAACGGGAGTCCTTTTTTCATGTAAGGGGAGTGTTAGTATTAATATCAAATGAACCATGTATTTAAACAAGTAGTAGGTTTGGGGTTAGTAATACTTGTCGGGAGATAAATACACGTATGGTAACCAGGGAATTGTTACCTCTATTTATCATTTGACATTGTCATTATAAGAACAAAAAATGAGTTGAAAATGAAATTTTTTAAGAAATTTCTTTTAATTTCTTGAAATTCTAAAAAAGATAATAATTAAGTTTAATTATTGTTGATAAATATGGGGCAATTTTGGTATTATATATAAAGGAGAAGTTGTATATTTTATAAAGGTTTAATGGCTATTAAAGTTTTATAAAGTATACAGCTCTAAGGCATGAGAGGAGCAGTCATATGAGGAAAATATTAACCATATTGTCCCTTTTGTGGCTACTCAGTATAGGGGGGACCGCTAACGCAACGGACTGGTATTATGTTGGGCCAGATGCGTCAGGAAACCAATTATTTATTGACAATGACAGTGTTCAAAAAAGTGATTATGATGCGCTTTTGTGGCTGCGGGTCAATGAACTGGGTGGCGACGAATTGCGATATAAAGTGTATATAAGTAGATATAATCGTACCATGGAAACGTTAAAGGTAGATGCGTACATGGCAGACGGTACACCTTATGAAAATGTAGAGTATAATGAAAATCCTGAACCTATTGAAGGCAATACAAATGGTCAAGCCATTTATAATTTATTGTGGCAATAAAAGAACCATCTAGCACAGCAAACTAGATGGTTCTTTTTTATATGTGTAAAAAATTTATAAATCTTAGGAATATTTTTTATATACAACATCCTCAAATGAGAATGGTATATACGAAAATTTAAACTTGGGCAGAATTGCGACTTAGCTCCAAGTCTTGAATCATTTGGAGATCGTCTTGTGGAGAACGACCACCAGTTGTTAAGTAGCCACCAACCATGATGCCGTTAAGGCCACCTTTTAAAGCATAAGCTTGTAAGTCACGAAGATTTACTTCACGACCACCAGCTGTACGAATCAATGCGTTTGGCAAGATGAAACGGAACACAGCGAAGGTACGTAAAATATCTAGAGGACGTAATGCTTTATTACTTTCAAATGGTGTACCTTTAACAGGATTTAAAATGTTGAGTGGTACAGAGTCAATATGCAAACGTTTAAGCTCGAATGCCATCTCTACGCGTTGTTCTAATGTTTCATTAAGCCCGAGGATGCCGCCAGAGCAAACGCGAATACCTGCTTTTTGAGCATTATCGATAGTAGACATTTTATCTTCGTAGGAATGGGTTGTACAAATATCTGGGAAGTGACTAGGCGCTGTTTCGATATTGGAGTGGTATCGAGTTACACCCACTTCTTTTAATTTGAGAGCTTGTTCGTAAGTTAACAAACCAAGAGAACAGCAAATTTCGAGACCTACTTCGTTTTTAATACGGTCTAATACGCGAATGATTTGGTTAAATTCGTTTGGGTTATTAGTATTACGACCACTCGTTACGATAGAAAAACGAATAGCGCCTGCTTCTTTAGCTTTGCGCGCCGCATCGAGGATACTTTCATCATCCATGAACGGATATACTTGAACACCTGTTTCGTGATGGGCAGATTGGGCACAGAATTTACAGTTTTCAGGACATTTGCCAGAACGTGCATTTACAATGGCGCATACATCCACGGAGTTGTCATTGAAATGTTGGCGAATTTTATCGGCCATAGCAAGTAGAATCATAGTGTCATCATCTGAAGTATGAATCAGCTCGATTGCTTCTTTCTTAGTGATTTCGCCGCCGTTCATAATGCGGTTGGCAATAGTAAGAATTTTTTCGTATGTACCCACTTGGGATGATTGTTGATCTGTAGGCAAAGCCATAATAGCCTCCAAGGATTGTTAACTTAATAAAAACATAAAATATTGACAATTTGATTGTAAACGTTCGTGTATAAATTGTCAACTTAATGTATTTTTAAGTTAACAAAAATGTGGCAGTAGGTTTTAGACCATTTTTAATACAGGTAAGTCGTATAGTTTAAATCTAATGGGAGATACTATATTTTAGTATCTATTTTGATAGATTGATTGATAGTTATTTTTAAGTAATCTTTACGGTTTTGTAGTATAATAAAATATTGTAATTACTATATATAACTATAATAAAAGTACTAATACAAGGAGTGGATATAGATGCAGCCATTTCGATTTATACACTGTGGTGACCTGCATTTAGGGGCACCCTTTCAATATGCTACAGGTATTAGCCGCGCCGTTGATCGTGCCGTGAGCGAAGCTACCTATGTAGCCTTTGATACAATTATTGATACTGCTATTGATGAGCATGTTCATGCTGTTGTCATAGCCGGTGATATTTATAATAGCGAAGATCATAATTTAGAGGCACAGGTGCGATTTGTGCGCGCCATGTATCGTTTGGCAGAACATCGCATTGCAGTATATATGGTGCAAGGTAATCATGATCCTGCTGAAAGCTGGAAGGCTCAATTGCAGATGCCGGATAATGTGCATGTATTCTCTAGTGAACAAGTACAACGTTTCCCATTAATTGTTAACAATATAGAAATTGGTGGCGTTTACGGCATTAGCTGTGGCCATGGTAATGAAAGCGACAATTATGCGCGCCAATACCGCGCCTTTGAACGTGATGAATTTTCTCTGGCTGTCATGCATGGGACGGTAGGTTCTAGTGCAGGCTCTGAAAACCATAATGTGACCGGCCCATGCAGTTTAACTGATCTAGCAGAGGCGGCTATGGATTATTGGGCATTAGGACATATTCACAAATCTCAAGTTCTTAGCGAGGAACCTCTTGTTGTTTATTCCGGTAATCCGCAAGGTTTACACCGCAAGGAAATAGGGCCTAAGGGGTGCTATCTCGTCTCTGTATCTCATAATGGTCATTGTGAACCTCGTTTCATTGAAACAAGTGCAATCCGTTTTGAAGAAATCAAAATTGATATTGCAGGCATGAAAACGGAAGCAGAATTTTTAGAAATTTTACGCCATAAAAAAGAGAATTTGCGTAAACAACATAAGAAAAATATCTTGCTTTCCATTGTTCTCGTAGGTACAGGCCCATTGCATCGCTTGTGTACACAAGAAGGTGTGCGCAAATTATGGTTGCAAGAGTCCCAAAGTGAAGAGAAAAGCAAGTCTATATTTGTTATGCCGTATCGCATGATGTGTAATACGCGACCTAGCATTAATTTGGCTGAACGTAGATTGTTATCCGATGTGGTAGGGGATTATTTACGCGCCTATGATGATATGGTTGACGGCAATGCGGTACAGACGGTACGTCAAATTTTGGCAGAACGACCTGAGTTTAAGCGCTTAGGTGTATATGCCGAGTTGTTAAGTGATGAATTATTGCTTCGCGCCTTGAAGCGCTGTGAAATTGAAGGTGTTACTGTATTGATGGGGGCTAACGATGAACATTAAACGCATACGATTTGATGAATTTGGCCCGTATTGCGACTGGTCTTTCACTACGGGGAATCATGGTGTTCAGCTCATGTATGGACCTAATGAAAGTGGCAAAACCTCCTTGCTTGAAGGGATGCGCACACTTTTATTTGGTGGTACGCATAAGGCTTATGGGTCTATGACGGGTGCCCTCGATGTAGAGCGTAATGGTGAAAGCTACTACATTGGTCGTAAGGGTAAACAACTGGACTTTTACAGTCCTGGAAATCCAGCCATTCATGAGGAGCCAGCTCAACACTGGTGGCATGGTATTGATAAAAAAACATATAATCGAATTTTTGCATTGACCCTTGATGATTTACAAGGCCTCGATGTTCTGCAAGAGGTAGAGGTTCGGTCTCGCTTCTTCGGTGCTGAAGGGGGCGAGCATTTAGGCTCTGTCGTAAAAGATGTGGAAAAAGGCGCTACTGATTTATTAGTAGCTTCCTCCAATGGTAAACGCCGCATCAATGTGTTGATGGATGAGCTTAAGGAAAATCGTCAAAAATTAAGCCATTTAGCCGAACATGAAACGCAATATGTAGAATTGCAAAAAGCCTTTCACAGTACGGAACAGACTGAAGCAGAATTACAAGGTCAGTTGCAAGAGTGGAAGGAATACCGCGATGGTATAGACGTCGTATTGCGCGCATGGGATACGTATCGCCGTAGCGAAGAAGCGCGTATGCATATGCAACAGTACAATAGTGAGCTTGCCTTGAGTCGTGATGAGTTCCTTCGTATCGATGAGGAAATCAAACGAGCTCGAGACAATATGCAGTTGTGGCAAGAAAAGGAAGCGGCCTTGATGCCAGCTAACTTTAGCCCGGATAGTCCATTTGGTACGTATGGTCAAGATATTGAAGACCTTATTCAACAAGGGGCTAAATGGGAACAATTGCGCCGTGAGTGTGAAGAAGGTGATGCGTACATCTTTAAGGTACGGGAACAACTAGAATTTTCTCGTTCTATGCATTCTGCATGGCGTGATGATGAGCCGATGGCTGATGATGTGAATTGGTTTGAAGGTGAGCGTTTAGCAAGTCGCTTGCGTACTGCTAAAGACCAATTATTGCATTGGCAAGACCGTAAACCTGCTGAGGCATCTGATGATTTGCCAGCAGCTAACCTTGATGGAGCATCCTTGCCAAATTACAGTGAAGCGGATTTGGCAAAAAAAGAGCATCTTGAACGTGAATTAGAGCTTATCTTGATGGATATAGATCGAGTTACGCAAAAACGAGATAGCTATGGTCCAGATGCACAACCGAGTCATTTGCCAAAATGGTTACAACGCATTAGCGGCGTAGCAGCCGTTATTGGTGTACTACTTGTATTAGCGGGCCTCTTAGTATTGGAGTCCGTCCTATATACAATTGGTGGCTTTATATTATTAATCCTATCGATGGCATTGTTCTGGTATGCAACATGGAAACGCCATAATGGTAATTCCGATGTATCTAAACTGAACTATGAGTTACAAATCTTGTCCTCTCGTAAATCTGATGTAGAACATCAGTTAGAGGCAATTGTTAAAGCTGCAACACCTGTAGCGAGCCCTATTCCATCCATAGAAGGGGCGGCGCATCTTGATCGTTGGATTCAAGAAGGTCATACATTACAAGCTATTTATGATGAAGCCCTTGCAGCTTGGCAGAATTGGTTACCTCAAGGGGCTGCGAAGAGTCTTAACGAAGATGATTTCTTTGGCCTCAAGCAAGAGTATGATCAATATCATGAACAATTGCGCACCATTGAAGGTTATGAAAAGCGATTAGCTGAGCATAAAGAAGGGTTGCGCGTTATTGAAGATCAAGCGATGACCTTGTGGTATAACCTTGGTGTTGAAGCGCCAGTATCTCCAATAGAGTTAAAACGTATTTATAATCAATATAAAAACTTCCAACAAAATAAAATTGTATGGGAACAAAAGGAAGCACAACGTAAAAGCTTCCGCAATGAGTACGATAACTGGCACCGCAAAGAAAAAGAATTGCTACTTCGTCAACAAGAGCTCTTGCACAAGGCGGGTGTGGAAAGCTCCAACGAATATCGTCAACATCTTATTGATGAAGATCAATACAAGCAATGGCAAACCATTTACAAACAAAGTCAGGTTCAGTTAGACTTACTAGCACCTGATGCGGAGAATAGAGATTTGTTCTATCGACGCTTGCGTGAAGGCAATAAGGATAATTGGCTTGATGAATTGGCGCATTCTGAACGAGAAATAGCATCCATTGAAGACAAGTTGGCAATCTTATATGAGCGCCGTGGTCAAATTGTAGAGTCTATGCGTGCCCTAGGTTCTGACCAAGAGCAACACCAAATGCTTCAAGAGCGTGAAGCATTACAAAATGAACTGGAATCTGCTCTTGAAGATTGGGCTACACAAGTGTTGATGAGCCACTGCATGGATAAGGCGCAGCAATCTTACGAGCAAGAAAAACAGCCTCATATGTTAGAACTTGCATCCTCTTATATAGAACGGTTAACTGGTGGTATGTATACCTTTGATGTTCTCGGTATCAACGAAGGGGTAGCATTGGTTAATGGCAATGGAGAACGATTAGAGCTTAAGTACTGGTCTAGCGGCTTGGCTGACCAAGTATATTTGGCATTGCGACTAGCACTTGCTAAGGTATTTTCTTACCAAGTTGAGTCCTTGCCGATTATCTTAGATGATATCCTCGTGCGCTTTGATGAAAACCGTCAACGTAGTGCATTAGAATTATTAGCAGAAATCGGAAAGAACCAACAAATCTGGTTATTCACGTGCCAACGGTCTGTATTTGATATGGCTCAATCTATTACAGGCATTGATTGCCACAGATTGAGTCGCAATTAAACATTGATTGCCACAGATTAAGTCGTAACTAAATTGAACCCCTGTGAAGGTGTTTAGCTTTCACAGGGAATATTCATAGTGATGATATATGTGATGTAACTAAAGTAACTGTTTTAGTTATCATAGTGTGTTAGTATAAATTAGAAAGAAAGGGGTTGAGTACTTGAATACAGCATATTTAGATATGATCCAAGGGAAGAACCCTGGTGTAACACCTGTATGGTATATGCGCCAAGCTGGTCGTAGCCAAACGGAGTACCGTAAAATTAAGGAAAAATATACGCTCTTTGAAATTACAAAAGAGCCTGAGTTGTGTGCTCGTGTTACGGAATTACCTGTAAAAGAATACGGTGTGGATGCAGCGATTCTTTATAAGGATATTATGAGTCCTATGGTGGGGATGAATGTAAAGGTAGAACTCAAGGCTGGTGTGGGCCCTGTGTTTAATACACCGATTCGCTCCATGGTTGATGTAGATAAACTAGATGCCTTTGATCCTACAAAGGTAGATTATATTGGAAAGACAATTACATTGTTAACGTCTGGTATGCTCGACGTGCCACTCATTGGTTTCTGCGGAGCGCCGTTTACCATTGCGTCTTACCTTATCGAAGGTGGACCAACAAAGAATTATAATAAGACCCGTGGCATGCTCATCGGTGCGCCTGATGTGTGGAATGCATTGATGACAAAGTTAGCGGACATGTCTATTGAATACTTGTCTATGCAAGCCGAAGCAGGTGCGAATGCACTACAAATTTTTGACTCTTGGGTAGGTGCTGTGAATGCGGACCAATACAAACAAGGGATTTATCCTCATATGGAACGCATTATTAAGACTGTTAAAGAACGATACCCTCATTTGCCTATGGCTATGAATGGTGTTGGTACCGATCATCTTGTATCTATTTGGTCTCATTTGCCATTAGATGTAATCGCCCTTGATTGGCGTAGCTCCATCGTTATGGCCAATGAACGAGGTGTAACACAGACGGTACAAGGCAATTTAGATCCAGCTTACTTATTCGCTGATGAAAAAACATTAGCTCACGAAGTAGATCGTATTTTACTTGACGGTGTTCGTTACGGTCGCCATATCTTTAATTTAGGTCATGGCGTATTCCCAGAAGCGGATCCTAAGAAGCTTCATTGGCTCACAGACTATGTACATGAACGTAGTCGTGAACTATGGGCTCAAGAGGGGTAATCTAGTGAACATTGAGAAAAAAGGATTATTATTTTTATCCTATGGTAGCCCTTTAAGTAAGGATGATTTAGTGCCATATATGACGAGCATTCGTCATGGTCGTGTGCCTACAGATGCGGAAGTGGTTAATCTTACACGCCGCTATGATGCAATTGGACAATGGTCTAATGTAGAATTACAAACAATGGCAGAGCGTCAATATGAAACATTGATTACATTGTTACCATCTATGCCATCAGCTATTGGCTATCTTCATATGAAACCTTCGATTGCTGATGCGGTAGATGATTTAGTCCAACAAGGTGTAGAACACATCGTTGCTATCGTAACGGCTCCATTTTTTACGTCTCTTGGTACAGGGGCCTATGAGAAGCAAGTACAAGCTGCCATTGGTACTCATCAAGGTGTAACATTTGATGTGATTCGCTCCTGGTGGGATCAACCACCATTTATGGAATATTGGGTAAAAGCCGTTTCGGATTGTATCAATGATACTAACGATGTATTTGTAATTTTTAGTGCTCATAGTATACCGCTTATTAATAGCCACAATGGAGATTCTTATGCGTTAGCTTTAGAGAAAAGTGCCCGAGAAATCGCAGAACGTTGTGGTTTATCTAATTGGTCTGTGGCTTGGCAGAGTGCGGCCCTACATGGTCAATGGTTAGGTCCTACCGTAGAAGAGGCTATCAATCAAGCTCTACGTAATGGTGCGATACATATCGCCTTTGTACCATTTGGCTTTGTCAGCAATCATGTAGAGGTGTTGTACGATAATGATGTGGAGTGTAAAGAACTCGTTGATGCGGGCGGCGCTGTATATATGCGTGCACAGATGCCGAATTGTAATGAAACATTCTTACAAGCTATGGCGAGTGCAATATTAGAAAGGATTCATTCGTGAATGTAACAATTGTGGGCGGTGGCCTAACAGGATTGACAGCGGCTTATTATTTAGGTCATGCTAAGCCAGAGTGGAATATTACTCTTTACGAACAAGCACCACGATTTGGTGGGAAAATACAAACACAACGGGTTGATGATTTCGTAGTGGAACTAGGGCCCGACTCGTATTTAGGCCGTAAAACAGAAATGACGGACCTAATCTATGATCTCGGCTTAGGTGATACCCTTGTGTCGAATGAAACAGGGCAAGCCTTTGTATATGACAAGGGTTCAATCCATCCTATTCCAGGGGGCTCCATTATGGGGATTCCAACGGAAATGATGCCCTTTGTGAAAGCAACGCTCATTTCGTGGCCTGGGAAACTGCGTGCTGGTTTAGATTACTTTAAAAAGCCCTACCAACTTGATAAAAATGGTGATGTATCCATTGGTCATTTCTTTAAATACCATTTGGGACAAGAAATGATGGATAAGCTCATCGAACCACTATTAGCTGGTATCTATGGTGGCGATATTTATAAAATCAGCTTATTGTCTACGTTCCCTCATTTTATTCAAGTAGAACAAAAATATGGGAATATGGTAAAAGGTATGATGGCTGCTAAGATGGGCCACTCCAAAGCGGGGGTTACTAAAGCGGCTAAAGGTGCTGTTGCTGAAGGTGACGTACCGCGTGCTGGTAAAGGGACTATGACAGACCGTCAATTTGAAAGTCATGAAGCGAAGTCCATTAAGGCACAAGCTGATATGGTAAGTCGTAAGGGCACTGCTGCTCAATCTGGTATGTTCCGTCAATTGACAGGTGGCCTTGAAAGCGTTATTACTGCCATCGTTGAAGCAATGCCTAGCAATGTAACACTGCATACTAGTGCCTTAGTATCTGATATTCGTTATACTGATGGTCAATATGCATTAGACGTCGTAAAACAAGATTCCGAGGACTGTAACTGTAACGGTCAATTAGCAAGTCATGAAAATTCCAATGTAGAATTAGGCCTTGATATGAGAACTAGTAGTGATGACGTTACTGCTAATGCAGATTACGTGATTATCTGCACACCGCCGGCAACGTATAGCCAATGGTTCAAGGACGATGCTGGTTTTGATTTCTTGCGCTCCATGGAGCAATCTAGTTGCGCTATTGCCATCATGGCCTTTGATAAAAGTACCTTTGATGGTGAATTAAAAGGCTCTGGCCTGTTGATTACACGCAACACAGATACACCGCTCACGGCATGTACTATCCTCAATCAAAAGTGGCCGCAAACAACGCCTGACGATAAGATTGTATTGCGCGTCTTTATCGGTAAACCTGGCAATGATGTAGTAGAACATCTCAATGATGAGGAACTTTCAGAATTAGCGGTAAAAGAAATTCAACGCATTATGAATTTTTCCGCACAACCTGAATGGGTTCGCATTAACCGTCTCATTCACTGTATGCCGCAATATAATGTGGGGCATCGCGCAGGTATTAAAGCTGTACGTGAACACGTAGCTGAACATTATCCAAACTTACACCTCATTGGCACTCCATTTGATGGAATTGGTATTCCTGATGGTGTGAAACAGGCGAAAGAACTCATACAGTCTATTGTAGGCAGTAATGAAAACTAATATTAAGTAGTGAGAACTAATATTAATAAATAATTATAAGAAAAGACTCCATATGCTATAATAGTATATGGAGTCTTTTCGATTCTTATAGTAATAGAAATATATCATTTTAATATAATCACCATAGATAGGAGTGATCATAATGGGGAAAGCAATCCCTACAGTAGAAGGTTGGCATAGCCAACACATGGTATTTGCCATGGACTTTAGCGCATGGAACTGCTTTACAGCTGAAGAAAAAGCGGAAGCGCGCAACGAATTAAAAGTATTTTTAGCGGATCTTGAGGCTAAACATCAAGCTAAAGAAGGTAGCTATGCATTCTATGATTGCAATGGCGCAAAAGGGGATTTAATCCTATGGATCCTTGGTCCATCCCTTGAATACTTGGCACAAGTAGAACGCAAATTCCGTCGCCTCGCTATTGCAAGCGTATTAGTTCAAACATATTCCTATACATCTGTAACAGAAGTCAGTGCTTACGTTAAAGCTAAACTCGATACAGAAGAAGTCAACCAAAAACTGTACCCTCATGTACCTCGCGATAAATACATCTGCTTCTATAACATGAGCAAAAAACGTGAAGGTGATGACAACTGGTTCATGCTACCACCACAAGAACGCGGCATGTTGATGAAATCTCACGGCGAGCTTGGTAAAACATATTTAGACGTTCTATCTGAATTTACAACAGGTGGCTGTGGACTAGACGACTGGGAATGGGGTATTACTATCTTCAGTAACGACGACATCCAATTCAAAAAAATCGTATACGATATGCGCTTTGAAATCGCCAGTGCAAAATACGGCATCTTTAGCGACTTCTACGTTGGTACCATCATCGACGATGCATTACTAGAAGAAATCTTTGGATAATAAAAAAAGGGACTGCCTAGCAGTCCCTTTTTCTTCCATTAATATGAAGGTTATAATTTTGAACAGAAAATTTGTTAACGTCTTGTACTGCGTAAAATATAATTCACTATGTTTGAGTAGCTTATCCATAACTATATTTTCATAAAAGAAAACCCCGCATTGATCCGACTTACGAGGTCAAGGCCCTAGGCCGCAGACCTGATAAGTATGGAGGAGAGATGCGGGGTTTCTTTTATCACTTAGTTAAGAAAAGTGAATTATATTTTGTAGTATGCTGATGTGAACGTAAATTTTCTGTTCCAGAAAATTATACGTTCATGTTTGCACTTTTACGCACATAGAACCAGTAGCATACTGCTACAGTTACGATGTTGAAGGCTAACAATACTGCGAAGGCTGGATAGATATTACCGAATGTGGAATATGTGAAGCCGAAGATTTTAGGTGTAATGAAAGCACCGTATGCAGCTACGGCAGCTACGAAGCCTGTAATTAAAGAGGAAAGTAATGGATTGCCGAATACGTGTGGAATCATACGGAATGTTGCACCAGTTGCGAAGCCACAGCATACAAATGTCAATACGGACATAGCGAAGAAGAATGGGAAGTTGTGCATATCTACGCCAAATGCAATCAATGCAGTTGTTGCACATAAACCGAGAAGACTCACAAAGGTAACTTTTGTACCGCTGTTGATTTTATCGGCTAACCAACCACCTACAGGACGAAGCGCACCTGCTACAAGTGGGCCTACGAATGCGATAGAAGCAAATGGAATTTCAGGGAATTCTTTACCTACTAATAGGCCAAGTGCTGCTGCATAACCAGAGAAGGCACCGAAGGAACAAGTATATAACAATGTAAGCGCCCAAGTGTGTTTGTTACCAAAGATTTGTACAAGGTTTTTAGGATTTGGTTTTTCTAATGGCAAGTTATCCATGAAACGTGTCATAAGTGCAAGGATAACAACGAGTGGTACGATCCACATGAAAGCAGCATTGGCAAGGTACACTGCATTACCTTTGATGATAGCTGGTGTTACACCGAATACGCTACCTAATGCAGCGGAACCCATAGCGAATGGAGCTAAGAAGTAGATTACGGAAATACCAAGGTTACCAACACCGCCGTTGATACCAAGAGCAGTACCTTTTTCGGATTTAGGGAAGAAGTTGCCAATGTACGCCATGGAGGACGAGAAGTTGGCGCCTGCCAAACCGATGAGGGCCGTTAAGATCATAAATGTCATATAAGAAGTTGTTGTATCTTGAACGGCAAAGCCAAGCCATACAACAGGAACTAATAAAATAAGTGTGGAGATAAATGTCCAGTTTTTACCACCGATCAATGCTGGCATATAGGTATATACGAAACGCAATGTAGCACCTACAAGGCCTGGCAAGGCAGCTAATGTAAATAATTGATCTGTTGTGAAATTAAAGCCTGCGCCGTTGAGTTGTGCTGCAATGGTTGCCCACAAGTACCATACGCAGAATGAAAGTGTTAGTGCGATTGTAGAGATAACCAAGTTTTGTTTAGCAATTTTTTTACCAAACTTTTCCCAAAATTCTGGATTTTCTGGTTGCCAATTAGCTACAATTTCGCTACGGCTTGCCCCTACTTGAGGCATTTTTAGTTCGCTCATTTTGAACTTCTCCTTACTGAAAAACTATACATGCAATGAAGACAAGGAAGATACAACTAGGGTTCTTTGTATATAAATATTGCAATCTATAATAAAAACTATAGAAAATATTCGATTAAGTGAAAGAACTGAGTTATAATTATTGTATCAACAAAATTTGCAATGTCTTATATCACAAATATATTATATATTGTAAAAATTTTTGTGAATGTGACATAAAACACACATATTCTGAAATTAATAAGTTATAATAATCTTGTATATACATGAAAGTATATAATACATGTACTTTTACTATAAATAGATTAGTATAACTAATGGATTTTATATTAAAAGTACAATGGAGTGGTGATGGTATGGATAAAAATTTAATTAACCAATTGCTTGCTTTGCCGGGCGAGGAACTCCATCTTAAAAAAGGTGATTTTCTCTTCCATGAGGGGGACAAGGCAGAACACTTTTACGTAGTAGTAAAAGGTAGAATGAGCATTAAGAAGTTCGAAGCTAGTGGGCACATTTTTGCATTGCGTCTAGTAGGGCCGAATAATGTAATTGGTGAGGTTCCGTTGTATGAGGAGAACACAAAAACATATGTGTTCAACGCCATTGCTCGGGAGGATTGCTCTGTTTATTCCATTCGCTATGATTTGTTAGAAACGGCTATTGCAAAGGACCATTCATTGGCTATTGCAATGATGAAGATCTATACATTACATATGCGTCGTCAACAGGCAAAATACCGAGACTTGCTACTATATGGCAAGAAGGGAGCATTTTATTCTACCTTGTTGCGCTTAGCCAATAGTTATGGTGTAGAGCGCAAGGATGGTATCTTTATCGATATCGCCTTAACAAATCAAGAGTTAGCTGAATTTGCTGCCACATCAAGAGAAAGTTTAAATCGCATGCTAAGTGAGTTGCGTAAGTTGGGCTATGTAGCCTATGACAAACACCATCTAGTAATCTGTGATTTTGACGCTTTAATCGGATTGCTTGATTTAGAGGTTAATAATATAGACCCTAATATTAGTAATATCGAATAACAGGATTTTCTCCCTTGTGTTAGCTCAGCTAGCACAAGGGATTTTTTTGTAGTTTTGAAGGAGGACACGAGATGAGCTTGTTGTCTCAAAAGTTTAAGTTTCTTCGCAAGAAGAACGTATCTCCAAGCGGCCATCAAATAACAGAAGATGGCGGTCGCGAGTGGGAAAATTTTTATCGTGACCGTTGGTCTTACGATAAAGTTGTCCGCACAACGCATGGCGTAAACTGTACAGGTTCTTGTAGCTGGAACATTTACGTTAAAAATGGTGTTGTTGCATGGGAAAATCAGGCTACTGACTACCCTGAAACACCAGATGATATGCCGGATTACGAACCACGTGGGTGCCCTCGTGGTGCAACATTCTCTTGGTATCTCTATAGCCCATTGCGCGTAAAATATCCATATGTGCGCGGTGAATTGGCTGAGCTTTGGAGAGAAGCGAAAAAGAATGCTAAGAACCCAATCGAAGCTTGGAAATCTATCGTAGAAGATCCAGAAAAAGCGAAAAAATACAAATCTGCCCGTGGTATGGGTGGCTTTGTGCGCTCCACATGGGATGAAGCAACAGAAATTACCGCAGCATCCTTACTATATACAGCAAAAACATACGGCCCTGACCGCAACGCAGGCTTCTCTGTAATCCCAGCGATGTCCATGTTGTCCTATGCAGCAGGTGCTCGTTTCCTTAACTTAATGGGTGGTACACCATTGTCCTTCTATGACTGGTATGCCGATTTACCACCTTCTAGCCCTCAAGTTTGGGGTGAACAAACTGATACTCCTGAATCTGGTGACTGGTACAATGCTGGTTATATCATGACTTGGGGTTCCAACGTACCATTGACTCGTACGCCAGATGCTCACTTCTTAACAGAGGTTCGTTACAAAGGTACTAAAGTTGTATCCGTATCCCCTGACTATGCGGAATCCACAACTTCTTCCGATGCTTGGCTTAATGTAAAAGCCGGCACTGATGCGGCTCTTGCTATGGCAATGGGTCACGTTATCTTAAAAGAATATTATATCGATAAAGAAACTCCATACTTCAAAGAGTATGCTAAAGAGTTTACCGATATGCCATTCCTTGTACGCGTTGAAGATATCAATGGTACTGTACAACCAGGCCGTTTCTTGAATGCTAAGGATTTAGGTCGCCAAGAAGATGGCTCTGACTTCCAAATGGTATTGATCGATGATACAACTAATGAAATCGTTGTTCCTAATGGTACAATGGGCGATCGTCACACCAACCCTGAAAAATGGAACTTACGCCTTGAAAACCGAGATACAGGGGCTAAAATCGACCCTCGCTTATCCGTGTTTGATCAACGGGAAGGTGTGACTGTTGTTAAGTTGCCATACTTTGGCGATGAAGAGCACGAAGGCGTAATTGAACGTGCTATTCCTACAATTACAGTACAAACTGTAGATGGTCCTGTAAAAGTAACTACTGTATATGACCTTATTCTTGCTAACTATGGTATCGACCGTGGTATCGGTGGTGAAGTGGCAACATCTTATACAGATGACACTCCTTACACACCTACATGGCAAGAAAAAATTACTGGCGTAAAAGCAGATATTGCCATTGCCACAGCTCGTGAATTTGCAGACAATGCAGAAAAAACTAAAGGCCGCTCCATGATTATCATGGGTGGCGGTATCAACCACTGGTACCATGCGGATATTATTTACCGTACAATATTAAACCTTATCATGTTCTGTGGTACAGAAGGTGTTAACGGTGGTGGCTGGGCTCACTACGTAGGTCAAGAAAAACTTCGTCCTATTGAAGGTTGGGGCGGTATCATGACTGCTAACGACTGGAGTAAAGCTCCTCGTTTGCAAAATAGTACATCTTGGTTCTATTTTGCTACAGAACAATATCGTTCTGATTGCATCGACTTGGCAGACCGCGTATCTAAATTAGCTAAGCCTCGTTATCGTCACCCTGGTGATTATAACGTATTAGCGGCTCGTTTAGGTTGGTTACCATCGTATCCTACATTCAATAAAGGCAGCCAAGAATTGATTAACGATGCTCGTGCAGCTGGTGCTGGTACAGAAGCAGAAATTAACCAATATGTGGCGCAAGCTTTGAAAAATAAAGAATTACAATTCTGTGTAGAAGATCCAGCAGCTAAAGAAAATCACCCACGCAACTTGTTTGTATGGCGTGCAAACCTTATCGGTTCTTCTTCTAAGGGCCACGAATACTTCTTGAAGCATTTATTAGGCACTAAAAATGCAGTATTAGAAGATGATGACGCAGCTACACGTCCAGAAGAAATCAAATGGCGTGAAGCTGATGGGGCAGGTAAACTCGACCTTCTCATCGACATCGATTTCCGCATGGCATCTACAGGCTTGTACTCTGATATCGTATTCCCTGCAGCTACATGGTATGAAAAAGAAGACTTGTCTTCTACTGATATGCATCCATATGTACATGTATTCCAAGCAGCTGTTGATTGCGCATGGGAAACTAAATCTGACTGGGATACATTCCGTACCCTTGCAGAAACAGTTTCTCGCGTAGCAAAAGAGTCTGGCTTCACAGAATACGAAGATATCGTAGCATTGCCTCTTGGTCATGATAGCCCAGGTGAAGTGGCTCAACCCGAAGGCAAGGTTCTCGACTGGAGCAAAGGCGAATGTGAACCAATTCCTGGTAAAACAATGCCTAACCTTGTTCATGTAAAACGCGACTATAGCCAAATCTTTGAAAAATACATTGCTTTGGGACCTAACATCGAAAACAAAATGGGTGCCCATGGCTTGGCTTGGGATGTATCTGATGAATATCAAACATTGTATGCACAAAATGGTACAATCGATAATCCAGAATTTATTTCTCATGGCCGTCCAAGCATTTACGAATGTAAAGAAGCTTGTAATGCTGTATTAACATTGTCTTCTTGTACAAATGGTAAATTGGCTGTTCGCTCTTGGAAAGCAATGGAAGAAAAAACAGGTCTTTCTGATCTTGAAAAGAACGCAAAAGGTCGTGAACAAGAAAAGATTACCTTCGATGACATGGTTCGCCAACCGCGCTTTATCATTAGCTCTGTAACAAGTACTGGTAAGAACGATAAAAACCGTCGTTACTCTCCATTTACAACATCTACAGAGGACAAAGTACCATTCCGTACCGTAACAGGTCGTCAATCCTTCTATTGCGATCATGAAATGATGCGTGATTATGGTGAAGCCATGGCGTTGTATAAACCTGTATTGTCCTACAAACCAGTACAAGGTGACTACAAACAAGAAGGCATTCCAGAAATTACATTGAAATACTTAACTCCACATAATAAGTGGGCTACACATAGTATGTACTTCGATAGCCAACAAATGTTGACATTGTTCCGTGGTGGTCAAACTATTTGGCTCAACGAAGATGATGCAGCAGAAATCGGTGTTAAAGATAATGACTGGGTAGAAGCTTTCAATAAAAATGGTGTTGTGGCAGCTCGTGCAGTTGTATCTCCACGTATTCCTCGTGGCATTTCCTATATGCATCACGCTCAAGATCGTCACATCAACGTTCCTGGTACGCAAGTTAAGAAAGACCGTCGCGGTGGTACACACAATGCACCAACTCATATTTACATGAAACCGACACATATGATTGGCGGTTATGGTCAATTGAGCTATGGCTTTAACTACTATGGCCCAACTGGTAACCAACGTGATATGACAATTGTGGCTCGTAAGTTGAAGGAGGTGGATTGGCTTGAAGATTAAAGCTCAAGTATCCATGGTCCTAAATTTGGATAAGTGTTTAGGCTGTCATACATGCTCTATCACTTGTAAAAATACATGGACGAACCGCGAAGGCGCGGAATATATGTACTTTAATAACGTGGAAACTCGCCCAGGTGTAGGCTATCCACGTAATTGGGAAGACCAAGAAAAATGGAAGGGTGGCTGGACGCTAGATAACTCCGGTAAATTAGCTCTTTCTACAGGTTCTAAAACAAATCGTTTGATGAAATTATTCTTCCATCCTGAACAACCAGAGTTGAAGGATTATTTCGAACCTTGGACTTACGACTATGAAACATTGATTCATGGCGGTCGTAAAAATAACCAACCAGTTGCTCGTCCTCGTTCTCTTGTAACGAAACAAAAAATGGAAGTTACTTGGGGCCCTAACTGGGATGACGATTTGGCTGGTGGTCAACATGCTCGCTCTGATGTGAACTTAACTAAGATGGGTCAAGATATCGTATTTGATTATGAAGAAGTATTCATGCGCTACTTGCCACGTCTTTGTAACCACTGTTTGAACCCTGCATGCGTAGCTGCATGTCCATCTGGTGCAATTTATAAACGCGATGAAGATGGTGTAGTTCTTGTATCTCAAGATGTATGCCGCGGTTGGAGACATTGTGTTCCATCTTGCCCATACAAAAAAATCTTCTATAACTGGGAAACTAATAAAGCTGAAAAATGCGTATTCTGTTACCCACGTTTGGAAAATGGTTTGCCTCAAATCTGCGCTGAAACATGCGTAGGTCGTATGCGCTATGTTGGTGTCGTATTCTACGACATGGACAAAGTGGAAGAAATGGCAGCTACGAAAAATGAACAAGACATTTACGAAAATACAGTTGAGTTAATCTTAGACCCTCATGATCCTGAGGTTATTAAAGCGGCTCGTGAGGAAGGTATCTCCGAAGCTTGGATTAAAGCAGCTCAAAAATCTCCTGTGTACAAACTTGTAAAAGAGTGGGGTGTGGCTTTGCCATTGCATCCTGAGTATCGTACGTTACCAATGGTATGGTATGTACCACCACTCAGCCCAATCTTGCAACGTGTAACATCTGATGTATACTTGCCAGATGCACACGAAATGCGCGTACCTGTACAATACCTTGCTAACTTGTTTACCGCAGGTAATACAGAAATCTTAGCTCGTACATTGCAACGTGTTCTCGACATGCGTGAATACATGCGCCGTCGTGAAACAGGTGACGGTCCTATCGATCACAATGTGGATTTAACAGAAGACCAAATGTACGGTATGTACAAATTGTTGGCATTGTCTAAATACAACGATCGCTTTGTTATTCCATCTGATGTTAAAGTATCTCGCGAAGGTCGCCTAGAAATGCAACAAAATCGCGGCTTTGCTTGCCCGACAGGGGGATGTCAATAATGAAGGATGCTCAGAAAATCGCTCTTATTGCGTCATTTCTTCTACGCTATCCTGATGAACAATGGTATAACGAACTACCTGAATGGAGAGAGGACGCCCAATCCGTTGGGCATCCTCAGCTTCGCCAAGGTTTATTAGAATTCTTCGACTATGTAGAGGATGCTAATAAAAAAGAATTCGAAGACCAGTATGTTCGTACCTTTGATTTTAGTCAAAATACAACGATGTACTTATCGACTTATGAATTGCAAGGTACAGGGGAACAAGCAGAAGAACTCGTTAAATTTAAAGCGTTCTTCCTTGAAAACGACTATGATTTGCCAAAAGAAATGCCAGACTATATTCCAGCACTTCTTGAATTATGTGCCGTTATCGATGAAGAAAAAGCAAAAGAAATTTACGACTATTGTAAGCCAAAATTGGAATACATTAGAGAACGCTTCATTGAGGCTAAATTGCCTTATGCATTCTTGTTTGATATTATCTTGTCTGTTGCAAATGGATTGGAGGACGGTGCACGATGAATCTATTCCTTTGGGGCGCTTTGCCTTACATCGCTTTCACCTTCTTAATCGTAGGTACTTTGGTTCGTTTCTTCTACTTTGAAAGAAACTGGACTACAAAATCGAGTGAATTTTTAGAGAAAAAACAATTGCGCATTGCCAATCCATTGTTCCACTTTGGCTTGCTTTGCGTTATCGGTGGTCACGTAGTAGGTGTGTTAATCCCTAAAACTTGGACTGCTGCAATCGGTATTAATGACCATATGTACCATGAAGGTGCGTTATACATGGGTGCTGTAGCTGGTATTATCTTTATCGTAGGCTTCTTGCTTTTGATGAAACGTCGCTTTACTGTGCCTGCTATGAAAGTTAACACATCTGGTCTTGATAAATGGTTATATTTGTTCTTAACATTAGCCATTTTCAGTGGTATGGCTGGTACATTGCTTAATGCATCTGGTTTCTTTGATTACCGCGTGTCCATTGGCCCTTGGTTCCGTAGCTTGCTATCCTTTATGCCTGATCCATCCTTGATGGAAGGCGTACCATTCATGTTTAAATTCCACATGTTGGCTTGGATGGTAGTGGCTATTATCTTCCCATTCAGCCGCTTGGTACACTGCTTGAGTGTTCCACTCAACTACTTAACACGTCCGTTCATCGTATATCGTAAACGAGACGAAAAATAATTAGGATGATGATTGATTTCTACGTCTAGATATAATAGGATTAATCAATCTATAGCCCCTTGTAGTAGTGAAAGTATATATTCACTACTACAAGGGGCTTTTTATTTTCATATTCTATATTAGATTGTATTTTACTCTCTGTAGATAAGGAATTTGTTTATTGTAATAAGATTAGAACTACTATAATAGGTATTTTAACTTAGAATTATTCTTATAATAAATACTATCTATCTAATATAGGTAATCTACAAAATTCGATTTAAATGATAAACTATATCGTATAGATTGAATTTTTTAGGTATTATATTAGAGAGGTATATGATGGATCAAGTAACAACAAAACAGCAAAAAAGTATTTACCATATCTTTATATGGATTGCTGTATTCTCCTTAATTATGATCGGTTTATTAGAGTGGGGTTACATGGCCGGTGGCCGTGCTTTTGGTAACTACAAAGTGTATACAGGTCTCGTGCCATGGTGTGTATGGATTGTTATGACCTATTTAGCAACTCGCCCTAAATGGTTTACAAGCCGCTATAATTTAGGTGATATGTATAAGGTACACCGCGCTTTAGGTATTGCTACTGTAGCTGTTATTGCATTCCATTTATACCTCTATTTCGGTAAAGCTGCTAAATCCATCCTTGGTTGGTGGGGTGGCTATGTGGCTCTTACTGCTTTTGGTATTGGTACTATTTCTGGCCTCGCGTTCTTAACACCAAAACTTAGAAAAGTTACGCCATCTGGTCGTAATGTGGGTATTTGGCTTCATCGATTAAATCTTGTAGCATTAGTTGCTGCGGATATCCATATTCATGGTTTTAATCGTATCTCTAAAATGGTACCATTCTTACAAGTCTTTGATATCATTACATACGGTCTTGTTCTTTACTGCATCTATTTGATGTTTAAAAAGAAATAATATAAATTGATAAATCCCTTCTGTATTACACAGAAGGGATTTTTAGTTATATTTTTATTTTCTAAGGAATTCAATATTCTATATTATCAGTTTGATGCATAAATGATTGTGAGATTGATATACATTATCTCTTTACTCACTTAATGAAAATTGATATTATCTGTATGTTAAATATGATAATGATAATTAGAGTCATATACTCATTATCTACTCATTTTATTTCTTGTTATTATTCGTGTGTGAGGTTTATTATGATTAAACGTAAAATGACTAGTGCTTTTGCAGTAGCAGCCATGATGGGTGTGGCTACAGCCTTTGCTGTTAACCCATTTTCTGATGTTCCATCCGATAGCTGGGCATACCAAGCCGTAGATCAATTGGCTACAGCTGGTATCATCAATGGTTATCCTGATGGTACTTTCAAAGGCCAAAACAACATTACCCGTTACGAAATGGCTCAAATGATTGCCAAAGGCATGGCTAATCAAGATCGTGCCAATGCAGAACAACAAGCTATGTTGAATCGCTTAGCAGATGAGTTTTCCAATGAATTGAATACATTGGGGGTGCGTGTAGCTAAATTAGAAGACCGCGTAGGTAATGTTAAAGTTACTGGTGATGCTCGTATTAACTACATCGGTAGAGAGGGGATCGATGGTTATGATTACGAAGATAAACTTACAGCCCGTGTACGTTTAGGCCTTGATGCAAAGGTTAATAAAAATACATCTGTAAAAGCTCGTATTACAACAGGCTCTATTGAACTAGGTGATAGTTCTAAAGATGCTCAAGCTAATTGGGATTTAGCATATGTAGAGCATAAATTCGGTAAAAATGTTGTAGTTGATGCTGGTCGTTATACCCAAAAATTTGGTGGTGGCTTGATTTATAGCTCTAACTTTGATGGTGTAGGTGCTACAGCTAAACTTGGTAAAAAAGTTACATTAAACGGTGCTTACGGTTACATGACAGCAGGTCGTTTTGCAAAGGTTTCTAAAGAAAATAACGGTGACGTAGGTATCGTGAATGCTAATGTAGCAGTCAACGATCGCTTTAGCTTTGGTGGCATGCTTGCTCATGTAGGTACAGCGAATGTGCGCATGGGTAATGGTAAGAAAAATAACGATTTCGATAATGTATATGGCTTCAATGCAAAATACAATGTAGGTAAACTAGCTGTTCACGGTGAATGGGTAAAAGCATCTGGTTTGAGTGATTCTGACGTTTGGAACGTTGGTGCTAAATGGGGCAACTATAAAATCGATAAGAAAAACTCTTGGGTTGTAGGCTTAGACTACTATGATCAATCTAAAAATGCGCCAATCTTTAAAACACAAAAATATGAATCCAATGACCTACAAAAAACTACGCGTTTTGAAGGTTACAAAGCTTGGGAGTTAGGCGCATCTTATGCACCGGAGAAAAATATCGGTATTAATGCATACTATGGTTTTAATGCTAAAACACAAGACGGCAACCGCGTAAACGATTACTACCGTGCTGACCTTAACTTCAAATTCTAATTTTAAACTTTATAATTAGTCTGAACGTTAATATGTAATTAGTTCTAAGTAGAATGCTATGTGGATTGAAATTGTTAGCATGCTACATTAGACCGACTAGATGTATACTGATAGTTTGTATAAGAAATAGTGAGGTTTATTATGGCAGAAGTAGTAAAAAAGCAGTTTAAGAGTAAATATCATATTTTGATTTGGATTGCAGTTTTATCATTAATTTTTATGGGCATGGTTGAATATGGTTATGTAACAGGTGGCCGACCATTCGGCAACTGGAAGGTTCATTTAGGCCTTGTTCCTTATGTTGCATGGCTTGTATTGACATACATTGCGACAAAACCAAAATGGTTTATCAAACGATATAATCCAAAGGAAATGTTTGAAGTTCATCGCATCGTAGGTATTGTCAGTGTCATTCTCGTATGTGCACACTGGTATGTATACTTCCTAAAAGCATTGAAATCCTTCTTGGGTTTCTGGGGCGGCTATATCTCTTTGGTAGCGATGTTTATTGCTCTTATCTTTGCAGTGTTGTATTTATCACCTTGGGTTGGCAACATGGCAAAGTCCGTATCCCGTAAAAAAGCAATCTGGATCCATCGTTTGAACCTTATTGCTATCATTGCAGCAAATATTCACGTGCATGGCTTTGGCCGTTTATCTAAAATGGTGCCATTCTTACCTGTATTTGACGTAGTGACCTATGCACTTGTTATTTATTACATCTATTGGATGTTCAAACAAAAATAAATGATGTATACGTATTTTTTTATTCTTATAAAAGACGTATCTCATAGCTGAAAAAAGAGACCATCTCTACCCTTTATATGTGGAAGAGATGGTCTTTTTTTGTTGTTTACGATACAATATTATTATGAGTATATATTCTGTAATATTGTGTAAGTAAATATTGATATCTAATATTGATATATAAAATTACATAGTTTTTATTAGCATGTATATACTCAAATAGTATACCTTTGAGTTTCTGAGACTACGTAGCGTTATGTATATGTAATCTTACGTAAAATACAGGCTGTATAAAAGTTAAAAATACAGGTCGTGTAAAAGTGTAAGATATTGGTCTCAAAAAGATAAGAAAGAAGGTCATTATGGATTCTTCTTGGAAACGAATTATCTATCTGATTTGTATTATACAGATCGGTGGGGGAATAACGATTATAGGGGTACTATCATTCCTTCCGTTATTTCTTATAGAGCTAGGTTTACATAATCCAGGTGAAGCTGCTATGTGGGCCGGTATCGTATCAGGTGTAACGCCTTGTATGGTAGCGCTCAGTGCACCGTATTGGTCGCGCAAGGCAAACCAACTTGGACCACGTAAGGTAATGATGTTTATCTTATTTACCTTAATGGTTACAGTAGGGGCCTGTGCTTTCACACAAACCCCGTCTCAGCTATTGGTTCTAAGAATTTTGCAAGGTGTAGTAGGTGGCTATGTACCGATAGGTTTAGCTATTATTGTTCTCATAACTCCTGAGGAAAAAGTACCATGGGCGATGGGGCTATATCAAGCCTCCATGGTGATGGGCCTCGTATTCGGACCTCTTATGGGGGGCTTAGCAGCCGATCTGTTAGGTTATAGAGCACCATTCTTTGTATTTTCTGGATTGACTGGAATTTGCTTATTAGGTATTTATTTCTTAATGCCTAATTTGCAGTTTAAGCACAAGGTAGATGCTCAAGAATCACAAATTTCTTTGATTAAATCCTTTTTAATGATACCCAGAGTTCGCCTATTAGTAGCGATGCAGTTTTTATGTAATTTTGGTATTACTGGCATTGGTCCAATCTTACCGCTCTATATCAAACATTATATGTCTGTGAATGATGAATTTGTTGCTACTATTGTGGGGATTATTATCTTTGGCGCTGGTTTATTTAGTGCATTGGCATCTATTTCAATCAGTAAGGTTACACAACGATTGACGATGCCACGTATTATCTTTACCGCTACATGGGCTGTGGGGTCCCTATTTATCTTGCAATACTTGATGCCTAGCATATGGGGCCTTGGTATATTCCGTGCTATTGCAGGATTCTTTATGGGCTTTATTGCACCAATCGCAAATACCCTAATATCTAAAGCTGTTCCTATTGAGCGGCGCGGTATTGTCTTTGGTGCTGTATCTAGTGTAGCTATGATGGGCAATGTATTAGGGCCTGTTATTAGTGGTGTTATTGCGCGTGCCTTTGGGTATGGTGCTGTGTTCTGGTCTACAGCAGCTATATTCTTTGTAGCATCTTGGTTTGTATACCGTAACTTAGTTGTATCTCGTGAAAGTAGTTCATCATAGTGAATCTGCTTTCAATGAAATATAATCATTGTAATTGTAATTGTAATTGTAATTGTAATTGTAATTGTAATTGTAATTGTAATAGTTTTAGTTGTATATATAAATATAAACGTTATGTGTGTAGCAAATACCAATGAGAGGGGTTGGTAGTTGTTGTGGAGTATGTTAGTGGTGTAGGTCACTAACTATAAGAGAGATGAGAGTGTATCGTTATGTTATTAAAACAATTAGAGTATTTTGTGTGTGTAGTTGATAATAATAGTTTTACCCAAGCTGCGACAGAGCAATATGTGTCTCAATCTGCTATTTCACAACAAATTAAAGCCCTTGAAACGAGTCTTGGGGTGGAGCTGATGGTGAGAGAAAAGAGAAGCTTTCACCTAACACCAGCGGGACAATATCTATATCGCTCTGGTAAAAAATTACTAGAACGGTTTCACGATATTAAGGTAGAAACAACCCGCATCGGCACAGATGCACGTGTCAGTTTACGGATTGGTTATTTGAATCGTTATAGTGGAATGGCTATGCAGCAAACGGTCATTCGCATGGCGAAGCGCTATAAAAATCTAGATATCCGTATGTATAGTGGCAGCCATGAAGAACTGTATGGCATGTTAGATGATCGCCGTGTAGATGTGATTTTTAATGATCAGTGGCAGATTTTATCTGATGATTTTGAAAGTCATTTGATCGATAAGGCGACTACCGTGATTGAGGTGCCACAAGGGTATACAAAGGAAGGCAGCGTTGAAATTAAAACGATTGATGATTTACCCCTTATCCTAGTATGCCGTGGTAAGTATACGATAGGAGAGGAGGAGCACTATCGTAAGGCCATTGGCTATGCTGGAGCCTTTGCGTATGCTCGTACTTTAGAGGAAGCGCGCTATTTAGTGGCAGGCCAACAAGGCTTATTGTTATTAGATCGCTTTAAATACTTAACAGACTCCATGCCTGGCATTGAGCGCAAGGTATTGACTAATCATGGCAAATCCATGGAACGTAATTACTACTTTGTATCTCAACGAAATCAAAGTAATACTTATGTAGAAGCCTTTAGAGAAATGTTTAATCAAGTTTTGTCAGAGTTTTAATATACTCAGAGTTTTACTATACGAAGATGAATTATAGTAAAACAAAATTCATCGTTATATAACAAAAGATATTTGTATAACAACAGATATTTGCAATATAAAAGCCGTTAGCATATGCTAACGGCTTTGTTGTTTAAGGATTATACTATTGGAGATATTTTGATTAAATATATTCTAAAAGCATTGTAACCCCATCGATGAACAATTTTATACCATAAATGACGAGGACAGCGCCACAGAAGCGGTTGATCCAAGCCATATGGGTGATTTTGATTTTTTTTGCTAACAGATGCATGGTAGCGGCTAAGGATCCAAACCAAATTGGTGTCATAACTAAAAAACCGCCAAAGAAGTGGTAAATGTTCTCTTCTGGGATATTAGCTTGAAAAGCACCGAGCATCATAGTTGCATCAAGTACTGCTTGAGGATTGCCCCAAGATACAGCGATAGCAGATATGATAATCTTACGAATAGGGATATGCGTGTTAACATTGCGCATATTTGGTTCAGTTCTGAATATATTAAAGCCCATGTACACAATGAGTAAGCCCCCAAAGAGGAGCACGATAAGCTTGGTAAGAGGCCATATTTCTAGAATGGCACCAATGCCAAAGAAGGCCGCCGTACTGAGACTCATATCAAATAGTGCCAGTATGATAAGGGTTAATATGATACGACGTATGGGTTGTACCAATGCTGTATTAATGATAAAGAGGTTTTGCATGCCAACAGGGGCAAATGTTGCGAGACCGACAAGAAGTCCTTGTAAGAAGTACATGTTAACCCTCCTAACTATAGTATGATAAAGTACTAATAAGGTGAATAGTAGCACGAAACCCCTCCATTACTGGAGGGGTTATTACTATTCTAACTATATACAATTATATCATATTAAATTTGGTATGTATATTTCTTACCATAAACCAATCATATGTTGTGCAGCTAGGCTGACTGCTGTAATAGCAACCCAACAACAAGCACCTAATGCAAGAGCGGAGCCACCGGATTTTATCAATTTTACAATATTAGTATTAAGACCGATTGCAACCATTGCCATTGTAATAAAGTACTTAGAAATAGTTTTGAATACGCTCAAGAATTGAATATCTACATTCGCATAGGATAAAGCTGTTGTAATGAGAGAACAAATTACAAAGTATAATACAAATTTAGGGAAGATTTTAGCGATACTAACACTGCCGCCATCAGTTTGAGCAGCATTTTGTTTTGCTTTATATACTTGATAACTTGCTAAACCTAAACAGATAGGAATGATAGCGAGGGTACGTGTTAATTTAACGATTGTCGCATATTCTAGTACTTGTGTACCAGTACCTTTCATGCTATCCCATACGGCTGCTGTAGCTGTTACAGAGGATGTATCATTTACGGCTGTACCAGCGAATAGGCCAAAGCCCATATTGGAAAGACCAATAGCATCACCAAATGGAGGGAATACAAACGCTGCTACTACATTGAAGAAGAATACAACGGAGATAGCTTGTGCAATATCTTGATCCTCTGCTTTGATGACTGGTGCAGCTGCAGCTATGGCAGAACCACCACAGATGGAGGAGCCTACGCCGATAAGCACCGCTGTATTAGAATCGATATGAGTTAGGCGATAGATAACATAGGACACGATTAAGGATGTAGCGATGGTTGAAATAATGACAGGTAATGAAATCCAACCTACATGTAAAATCTGTGTAATGTTTAAGCCAAAGCCCAATAAAATAACGGCCCATTGCAAAATCTTTTTAGATGTAAATCCAATGCCGGCACCAGTTTTTTCGCGCTTCCAAGATGTGAATACGGAGCCAATAATTATACCCAAGATGATAGCAAAGATTGGACTACCGATAAGGTGAAACTCTAGGCCTAATAGCCAACAAGGAATAGCGAGGACCGCGCAGAGCAGAATGCCTGGCAACGTTTTTTGATTGATACCCATAATAAAAACCTCCTTACTGTACATACAGTTCACGTCATATGTGGTATCATGTGGCGTTTCTTTTCTATAGTTTTAATAGTACCACATTGGGGGAATTATAATCTACCATTAATGTAAGAAATATACAGTATATTCATTTTTATAAATATATAAGAGTGGAAGATATAATGAATGAATATTAATTATAAATATAGAATTAATATTAGTTTTATGGGTTTCTTGTGAAAGTTATAAGTTATAATAAATATTTATGAGTGATAAATTTCACTTGTTTTGTAGTGAATATATTGTATATAATGAATAGAATCTATTTTATAGATAGAAATGTAAATGAGGTACCTTATGATTGATATCAAAAAAATAATTGAAACTAATAAAGAATATGTGAAAAATCATCCTGAATTACCAAAGGCAGGACTAACAAGCCATCCTACAAAGAAAATGGGTATTGTAACATGTATGGATACGCGTTTAGTATGCATGCTTGAAGAGGCATTAGGTTTTAATCGTGGCGAAATTATCGTCATTAAAACAGCTGGTAATAGCGTAACACAACCTATCGATAATATCGTTCAAAGCTTGCTTGTTGCTACCTATGGTATGGGGATTGAAGATGTATTAGTCATCGGCCATGAAAACTGCGGCATGATTGATTTCTCCGCTACAACATTTATGGAATCCATGAAAGAAAAAGGTATCAGTGAAGATGCAATCCGCATGATCGAACCAGGCCTTATTGATTGGATGGATCGATTCCATATCTCCGAAGATAATGTAATCTATACAGTTAACTTCTTACGTAATCATCCACTATTCCCGAAAGGAATGGGATTCTATGGTGGCATGATGGATCCTGATACAGGCGAATTCCGTTATATTGAGATTTAGTGGTGGTCTCGATGGGGCCCCTCTACATAACTACATTTAGGTAAAAAAGAGTGATGACTAAAGTCATCACTCTTTTTCTTTTCCCCAATAGCCAACCTATTATTAGCGTATTCAAAGTGGCGGTCTATGACTCTATGGGACTAGTACGGAGATAATGTTATAAAAAGCAGTGTTCCTAAGCGAAGCGCGACTTAGTTTACTATGGAGCACGGAGGTTAGGGACACTACTTTTTAATTAAAATGTAGAGATGCATATGGGCCCCATAGAGTCACAATAATGTAAACTTGAACGCTAATAATAGGTTGACTATATATTCCGTTTGGCTGTATATTGTAATTAGATTGTAAACTTACTCACATAAATTAGTTAACCTATGCGGCGTTAAGTATCGCTGAGAGGAGACATGTATGAAGCAGTTAGGTATTTCTATAATTGGTACAGATACAGATGTAGGCAAGACGTTTGTGACAGGGCTGTTAGGGGCCATGGCTGTAGATGATGGTTTTGCGGTTGGTATGGTTAAACCAGTGTCCTCTAGTGCGGTACCTTTTCCTGAATGTGTAACGATGGATGAGGATAATTATAATGTGGATCTTGAAAGTAAGGATGCTACGCATTTGATGCGTTCTGCAGGCATTCCGGAATCTCGTCGTCATGAGGTTAATCCGTATGCTATCGCAGGTGATTTTTCTCCCCGCCTTGCTGCAGAGTTATCTGGTATAGAAATCGATTATGATGGTGTAGTAGCTCATACATTAGATGTTGTTAATCGCTATGATCTAACCTTTGTAGAAGGTGCTGGTGGTATTACAACACCTCTTTACGGCGATAAAACATTCACGGATTTAATGAAAGATATTAAATTACCAGCCATCGTTGTAGCTGATGGACGATTGGGCTCCATTAACCGCGCGATTTTGACTTGTGAATACGCGAAGATGCATGGTATTGAGGTGAAAGCTATCATCGTAAATGATACAACGGCAGTAGATCCATTCTTATTGAAAACAAATGTAGAGGATATGGAACGATACACAGGTATTCCTGTAGTAGCTGTTGTACCGCCATACCAAGGGCCAGATATTCAAAAGGTTCAGCTTGGTTGGGCTCGATCCTTTGTGGATTCTAAGAAGGTATGGAATACAGTATTAGGTATATAGTAGTTAGATATTGTAATTTAATTTAGACTAATTATTTATGGTAATAGACTGTTATAGTAATTGAGTATTATAGGTATTGAGAGTTATAGTTTGTAGAATTTGTACGTATGAGGTGACGAAATGGCAGAGAAACAGCTTTCACAAGCAGCACAGTGGGACCATGAGTTTGTATGGCATCCATTTACACAAATGCAAGATTGGTTAGCACAAGAACCAGTAGTAATCGAACGTGGTGAGGGGGTATACCTCATCGATGAGAACGGTAAAAAGTATTATGACGGCGTGTCCTCCTTATGGGTTAATATTCATGGACACAATCATCCTGTATTAAACCAAGCCTTGAAGGAACAAGTGGATAAGATTGCTCATAGCACATTGCTCGGTCTTGTAAGCCCGCCATCTGCACAGTTGTGTAAAGAATTGGTAGAGCTCGCGCCAGAAGGCTTAAATAAAGTATTCTTATCCGATGATGGCAGTACGGCTATTGAAGTTGCTATCAAGATGGCCTACCAATATCGCCAACTTGTAGGACAAACAAAGAAAACTAAGTTCATTGCCCTTAATGCAGGCTATCACGGGGATACATTAGGCACCGTATCTGTAGGTGGTATTCAATTATTCCACCAAGTATTCCATAATTTATTATTCAAACCTTTGACATTGCCAAGCCCTGGTGTATATCGCGATGTAGCTGATCGAGAAAAAGCCTTTGAAGAGTCTTTGGCCGAATTAGAACGCATCCTCAACGAAGAGGGCGATGAAATCACAGCTCTCGTTATGGAACCATTAGTACAAGCTGCAGCAGGTATGCTTGTTATGCCTCATGGCTATTTGAAACGGGTTCGTGAATTAACCACGAAACATGACGTATTCCTCATTGTCGATGAAGTAGCCACAGGCTTTGGTCGTACAGGTAAATTCTTTGCCTGTGAACACGAAGGGGTAGCGCCAGACTTCATGACCTTGTCCAAAGGTATTACTGGAGGTTATATGCCTCTCGCTGCTACATTGACGACACAACGTGTATTCGATGCCTTCCTCGGTACATTTGAAGAAAAGAAAACCTTCTACCATGGCCACTCCTATACAGGGAATGCCTTGGCTTGTGCCGTCGCACTAGCTTCTTTACAAGTATTCCGCGATGAAAAGGTTATCGAAGGATTACCTAAGAAAATCGAGGCTTTCACCAATGCATTGAAGCCAATTGAAAACTTGAAACATGTTAAAGAGGTTCGTCAACGAGGCCTCATCGTAGGGATTGAACTTGAAAAAGATGTGGCTACTCATGAGGCGTATCGTCCAAATGATGCGGTAGGGGCTAAAGTGGCCATCCTTGCTCGTGAACAAGGCCTCATCTGCCGTCCAATCGGTGATGTGGTAATCCTCATGCCGCCATTGGCGTCCACTGTGGAACAATTAGAGGATATGGTTCGCATTGTTGGTGAAAGTATCCAACGCGCTACTGAAGAAGAGGGAATCCTCGAAGACTTACGACCAATAATTCTATAACAATTTACGGCTAAGTATTTTATAAAGATTTAAGGTAAACGTAAAAGCTATATATGTCATGATTCTACGGTTCTAGAGTCGTCGGCATATATAGCTTTTTATATGTTTAGCGGATAATGTTTCGTTAAGTCTTTAAACTATAGACTATACATTGTGAAAATTCGATGATATTTTTGCATATCTATGATACTATATACGTATAAAGGAGGTCATCGTATGGACATTTATGTAATTATGCAAGTTATTATTTTATTTGGTGCCATCTTCCTCGGCGTTCGTCTAGGTGGTATGGGCATCGGTTACGCTGGCGGCCTTGGTGTAGTGTTGTTAAGCCTCGGCATGGGGATGTTCCCAGGGCAGATTCCTTGGGATGTAATCCTCATCATCATGTCTGCTATCGCTGCTATTTGTGCTTTACAACTCGCTGGCGGTCTCGATTATTTGGTGCGTATTGCAGAAGGTATTTTGCGTAAAAATCCTAAGCATATCAACTACTTAGCACCAACAGTTACGTATTTCTTAACGCTATTGGCTGGTACAGGTCATACAGCATTTTCTATGATTCCTGTAATTGTAGAGGTGGCAAAAAGTGAAAATATTAAGCCATCTGTACCATTATCCATTGCCGTTGTAGCAAGCCAAATTGGTATTACAGCGAGCCCAGTATCTGCAGCAGTAGTTGCTATGAGTGGTTTCCTTGAACCATATGGTGTAAACTATCCAACATTGCTTGCCATCTGTATTTCTACAACATTCGTAGCGGTTATGATTACGGCATTTATCATGTCTACCTTTGCAAATAATGAATTGTCTTCCGATCCAGTTTACCAAGAACGTTTGGCAGCAGGTCATGTGGCTCCACCTCGTGAAAAGAGTGCTGATTTTCACTTGAAACCAGGTGCAAAAACTTCTGTATTGATTTTCTTGATTGGTATTATTTGTATCGTATTCTATGCAACTGCTATCTCCAAGAACATTGGTCTTATTAAACCAGTTATTTTCGGTCGAAATGATGCCATCGTTGGTTTCATGATGGTAATTGCAGCGGCTATTACATTCTTCTGTAAGATTGATACAGCACAACTTGTTAATACAAGCACATTTAAATCCGGTTTATCCGCATGTGTCTGCGTACTAGGCGTAGCATGGTTGGGCGATACTTTCGTAAAAGGTCATATTCCTGAAATTAAAGCTCTTGCATCTAGCTTGGTAACAGCATATCCATTCCTATTAGCTGTAGCCTTCTTCTTTGCTAGTACATTGTTGTATAGCCAAGCGGCGACTACGCAAGCGTTGGTACCAGCTGTAATTCTAGCTCTCGGTATTACTCCAGAAAACCCAGGATCCGTATACATTATTATCGCATCCTTCGCAGCCGTATCTGCACTTTTTGTATTGCCTACATACCCAACACTCTTGGGGGCTGTACAAATGGACGATACCGGCTCAACACGAATCGGTAAGCTTGTATTTAACCATCCGTTCTTTATCCCTGGCGTACTTGCCATCGCTATTTCAGTAGCACTTGGCTTTGTAGTAGCTCCATTGATGTTGTAATGGTGAAAGCTAATTAAGGCTAATACAAAAGATAATAAAATTACAAAAGGACGTAACTCTTAAAGTTACGTCCTTTTTCTTGCATTTACTTATAGATTTTTACTAGCCTTTATTCTTGCAGTTTTTACAGATCCCCGCAATTTCTAGATGATGTTCTGTCACCGTAAAGCCTGCATCTGTTAGTTCCTGTGGCATTTCTACGACAGGACAGGTGTGAAGAGGAATCATGGCCCCACATTTAGTACATACTGCATAGTGACGATGCGTATGAGGAGTTATCTCATAATATGCCATATCGCTGCCCATGAGTGTTGTACGGGTAACAATATCTTTTGTTTCTAATAATTCAAGCGTACGGTAGATGGTAGACATCCATGTGGTGCTACCATCGCCTAATCGCTCTGCGATTTCCATAGCAGTAATCGGTTTATCTGTAGTTGTTAATACTGACCAAATGGCTTCGCGCTGTTTGGTCTTTTTTATGCCTTCAGGCCAATTTGTTGTATTCATAACGCTCTTTTGATTCTGTTTTAATACTAAATATGCTACACAAGTATAAGTAGATAATTTATTTTGCACAGGATAGCTGTCTTATTTTGCTAATAGAATAGCTATCTATATATTGATGATTATCTTTGTTTACTTGCTAAATTGCATACGGCGTAGGATGGTTCTGATGTTTTTGATAACTAATACTACGAGTAGTATTGCAACCGATGTAAGAGATACAAAACCACCTGGAGCTACGTTGAGATAATAGGATCCGAATAGGCCGATGACCATGGCTAGCAAACTAAATCCAATAGAACAGAGTAATGTGGTCCTAAATCCTTTTTCTAATTGTAATGCCGATGCTACAGGTAAGGCAATCATAGCACTTAATACGAGAACGCCGACGATTTTAATAGAAATGGATACGGCTGCAGCCATTAAGATAGCAAAGATATAATTGATAAAATCAACCTTAACACCTGCTACGCGCGCGGCCTCTTCATCATAGGCGATGTAGAGGAGTGAGTTATATAAGAAATATAAGGTTAAAACAGATAGAATAGTTAGGGCTGCAATGCTAATCATATCTGTTGTGTTTACAGTCAAGATGCTACCGAAGAAGAACACATTAGCATTAGCTTTCAACTTGCCTGAACTAATAAGGGTAATAGCGGTACCAATACTAAGTGACAAGATGATGGTTAGGATCAAATCGAGATGGTGGGAGAAGTATTTTCGCAAGAACTCGATGAGGGCACCGCAGATAGCGGTAAAGATGAATGCTCCTAAGATAGGATTGGTATTTGTTAATAAGCCTAATGTAATACCTGCTAGCGATGCATGGCTCATGGTATCGCCAATCATACTAGAACGGCGTAGAACCATGAAAATACCGATGCATGGACAGAGTAGAGAAATGCAGATGGCTACGAAGAAGGCATTTTGCATGAAATCATAATTAAACATGGTGCACCTCCTTAGTTGTAGTATCATCGGCCTGAGCCTGAGCCTGAGCCTGAGGTGTTACATCTGTAAAGCAAGCACAATTTTCGTGATCCATAGGATTGCGCCCTGTGCTGTGCATGATTTCACTAGCGTATTGTTCAGGAGAGCAAAGGTGACCTTGGCCATTTGCGATGTGGTAGATATTAGTTGAATTGGCTAGGGCCATTTCAAGGTTATGTTCTACGGAGATAATTGTAATGTGGTGTACTTGGTTTAACTCGCGCAAAAGGGCGTAGATGCCTTCTTGGCTTTTCCGGTCGATACCAGTAGATGGTTCATCGAGTATGATGAGGTCAGGGCTGCCGATGAGGGCACGCGCGATAGATACGCGTTGCGCTTGACCACCTGACAGTTTACTGATTAAACGGTCTTTGAACGCCGTCATATTGGTAAGCTCTAATACGCGATCTACTTCATGCTTATCTTTAATCTTTAGTAATTTACGGTAGGAATCGAGGATTTCTTTTACCGTAATAGGGAAGCCTGCATGAGAAAAATCATTCTTCTGAGACACGTAGCGAATGTTGTTCGTATCTCGTTTGATAGAGCCTTTTACAGGTGTAAGGAATCCTAAAATGAGGCGTAGCAAGGTGCTTTTACCACACCCATTATCCCCAACAATGGATATATAATCACCACTGTGAATATGTAAGTTAAGGTCATTCAACACATAAGGTGGCTGACCTTGGTAGGAAAAATAAAGATGTTCTATGGATAACATATAAAAACCACTTTTCTAATTGACAAAATCTTGAGTAAGTTTATACTATAACTATATTACAAATGCAACTGAGTCGCAACTGCAACTAAAGAATGGTTACTATTCTATGAAAGCATAGCGATCAGGATTTCACAAAGGAGGACTACGATGGTCAAGAAGCTGGTTTTGTTAATGATAGGGATCATGATGGCTGCCTTATTTGCAGGCTGTGGCAATGATGCACCAAAGGAACAAGCAGGTAAGAAGATCCAAGTGGTAACAAGTTTTAATGCCATGGCTGAATTCGCAAAAGCTATTGGTGGTGACAAGGTAGAGGTATCTACCATTATTCCAGATGGCGTAGAGCCACATGATTTCGAGTTGAAACCTGAAAATATGAAACAATTGGCAACAGCTCAAGTATTCGTGTACAACGGTTTTGGTATGGAACCTTGGGCACAACAAGCGATTGATGCGGCTAAAAATAGCAAACTCATCACTGTTGTTGCTACAGATGGCGTAGAAGCTATCAAAAATACTGATCCTGAAGAAATTAAAGAACATGGTGCAGAAGATCCTCACGCATGGTTATCTTTGAAAAATGCAAAAATCGAAGTAAAAAATATTAAAGACGCTTTCGTAAAAGCTGACCCAGCAAACAAAGATTACTATGAAAAGAACTATAATGAATATGTTGCTAAATTAGATGCGATGATCAAAAAATATGAAGATCAATTCGCTAAAGCTCCTCATAAAAACTTCGTTACTGGTCATGCAGCATTTGCGTACTTATGCCGTGACTTTGGGTTAGAACAAAATAGTGTAGAAGATGTATTTGCCGAAGGTGAACCAAATGCGGCTCAATTGGCTGAACTCATCAAATATTGTAAAGAAAACAATATTACTACTATCTTTGCAGAAGAAATGGCTAGCCCAGAAGTTTCTAAAACGTTGGCAAGCGAAGTTGGTGCTAAGGTAGAAACTATTTACACAATCGAAAGCAACGAAGATAATAAAACATACTTAGAACGTATGGATGAAAACCTTACAAAAATTGCAGCATCTTTACAATAAGATGAACGAAAAAGCAGCCCTTATAGGGCTGCTTTTTTTTAGTTCTACGCATTGTGCGTAAGATTTAAAGTTGTAATATCTATAATTTTGGGGCCTATAGTATAATATATATAATGAAAATAAATTAAAAGGAGGTCCAACATGGTTATCACTAATAGATTGGGGATTACCGATTCCCCAACATTGGCTAGAGAAGAAGAACGAATTAGTAAAAAAGCGGCAACAACATTATTTGAAAAAAACTTACTTAATGATATGCCTAGTGGTACATGGACTACCTTACAAAAAATCCATACTATATTATTCCAAGATATATATGATTTTGCTGGTGCATTACGAAGTGTGAATATTGCTAAAGGTAATTTTCGCTTTGTTCCTGTCATGTATCTTGCTGAAGCAGTTAGAACCATTGAAGATATGCCCCAATCTACCTTTGATGAAATTGTAGAAAAGTATGTTGAAATGAATGTAGCTCATCCTTTTAGAGAAGGTAATGGGCGTAGCATGCGATTATGGCTTGATCATATGTTGTGTACAGAACTACAAAAGACCATCGATTGGAGTCAGGTTGATAAAGAGCAATATTTGTCTGCTATGGAACGAAGTCCAGTAAATGACTTAGAAATAAAAGCTATTCTTGCTAAAGCCCTTACAAGTGATATCAATAATCGAGAACTATTTATGAAAGGCCTTGACCATAGTTATTATTTTGAAGGATATCAATTATTTAAAAGTGAAGACTTATAAGGTATAGAATTATGAATGGTATGTTTGGCCCATATATAGAAAAATGGATGCATTTGATCACTATTAAGAATATGTTATTATTAGCTGTTATATCAGCAATCATAACTGACTTTGGGTTACATATATTATCGCTAATTTTCTCCAAAAGCCCATTTTTTAAAACATTTATTTGGGAGGTTATAGGCCCTATAGAACTTGAAGCAGTTCCTCTTATAGGATATGTACTTGGAATTGTAGCGTTTGTTCTTGTATCTTCTGGTATTTTATATGGTATTTTTAAGGTCTTTAAGGGGCAGGTTACATATAAGCAACTTGTGGCAGACATGCTTTTAAATAGTTGTATTACTAGTTGGATTCATTTGATTTTTGTACTTTTTGCTGCGCCTATTTATCTTTTCTTGGATTTACATATTAAAGGCGGATCTAGTGGATTAAGTACCATAGAAATATTTAATGTCATTATCATGGCGCAACTGATGTCTAAGCAATTTGGATTGAGTCCTTGGATAACAGGTATTGCATTTTATATCGTATCCTTTGTCTTTGGCATAGGTGGCATTATCTTGTCCATGTCTCTTTAAATACATATGTAATAGAAATGTTGATAGATGCTATTAGGTGTCTATCAACTTTTTTATTACTATATTTGTTTGTATAATTTATAATGAATTTATATTTAATTTAAAACTACATTGTGATACAATGATAGAAATATATGTGCTTTTAATGTATTTGGAGGGGAACATATGGAAACAAAATGGTATTCAGATATTTGGCAGCTTATTGTAGCTCCATTTAAACGTGGTATTCCACAGATTGTAGAGCATGGATCTTGTCGAAAGGGGTTTTATGCTACTGTGGCTATGGCATTGGTATCCTTGGTATTCTCAGATATCTTGCCTATTATTGTGAGTACGATATTTGCAGATAAACTTGATGGTGCACTTACTATTGTGGCAGCTCTTTTTGGGGGCGGTATATTGAATCTAGTATTAGGTTTGCTATTTACTTTTATTGGCATTGCTATTTATTCTGCTATTTTCTCTTGGGTCGCTAATAAATTTGATGCCAATACTACATATGAGTCTGTGTTAAAGATTATGTGGTATGAACAAGCTTATAACCAGATTATGGGATTAGTATATTTTATTGGACTAATATTAGTATCAGTGCCATTCTTTGTGATACTAGGTTTTAATCTTAATTCTACAGTAAATAGTATCGTATGGTTAACTATTGTTATATTTACATTAATTGCTTTTTCAGTCTTTATATTCTGGGTGTGGTTGACATTGTTGAGTCACCAAATTAATAAATCTCGTTTAGCAACTTTTGGCATCTCTATTATTACGAGTTTAATTCCTGTAGTCTTTATTGGTATTTTGGTAGGCATGGTTATGCTTGCTACATCTAGATAATTACATAGTATGAAAAATATGAAAGCAAGGTATGAATATACCTTGCTTTTGTGCTATAATGATGAACAGAGTATGAATTAAAAATAAAATAATTGTTATAAATTCGTAATCGTTGTGTTGTGTGCCGCATCATTCTATATAGAATGGTGCTTATTCTTATTGTGTAAAAGGTGGTGAGAGGCATGATGGGAGGTTTAGTAGAGTTCGTTTATCGCTTATTAAACCCCATTGAAGAAAAACATCCACGGATGTACCACTATGATGTTACGTATGGACAGCTTGTATGGATGCTGGTATTGGCTCTCATATGTTATCAATTTACCATCGTTGGTGAAAGCGTCTATTTAGATGCTATACGAGCATTTATACGTAATTCATCGCTTTTGGTAAAGTGGCAATTGTTTTCGCTTCCCGTAGGGCAGCATGAAATACAAGTCTTTTTTGAGCAGCTAAGTAAACCTCGTGAGTTTTGGAATGTAGGTCGCTTTACGTGGGTGATTTTAAAAGCGGTGCTTATGTCCGGTATCTTGATAAGTTACGCAATGTTGCAAAAGCGTAAGTTCTACATTCGCGGTGTAGTTACCGGTGTATTACACATGATGGCCTTTGCTCAATTAGTAGTAGCTATGATTACTCTTACGGCGGGTATTATGTTGATTCTTACATCCATACCGATTATATTGCAAGCCATTATTGGCTTTTGCATGATTGTTTTATGTATTCTTAGCACTGTATTGCTACTACAGACCATGGGGCGTATTGCAGGGGCTTGTATTAATGGCAGTTTTTATGAAGGGCTAAGCATTATGTTAATCGCTATTTTAGTATCACTATTATGTGAAGTGCTATATACATTAACTCGATAATATATAAGGAGTATTATGGCTTGGTATAAGGATATATTACATTTATTTACAAAACTGAGTGATCGTTCCTTTCAAAATATTATTAAGAATGGCTCGTATGCTCGAGCTATACTAAATCTTGTAATATCTACAATTGTATTATATGTGATGACCTATGCTTTGCCGTTCATAGTGAAAGCTGTGTCTCCCGCATTAGGCATAAAACGCATGACTGGTCTCACACATTTTGATCTGGTTAGTGCTTTGGCAAATGCATCCTTTTTAATTTTTCAAATTATCATAGGTGCCTTTGTTATATGGCGATTACTAGTATTGCTAGGTGGTACTGGGACCTATAGGGGCGTGATGCGAAACTATATCTATGGCTTAGCTTATACGAATGCACTGCGTACCGTAGTATTAGTGTTGATCCATATAGTGGGGCTCATATTATTTTATCTATCTATGCCGAAATATGTAGGGGATATGGCCTATCTTGTAACCATGTTTAGTCAATATTATGCTGTCTTTATTGGGGCTCAGCTCATGCGCCGCTATGTTGAATTAGGTATCGTAAAAACATATATTATTATGTTTATTGTGGCGTTGCTATCAGTGTCGGTATTGCCTCAATGGATCCGATTTGTACATACCCTAGTTAAATAATATAAGATAATAATGTAGTATAACCGCAAGATGAAAGTCTTGCGGTTTTTTTGTCGTTTAATTTATATTAAAATTAATTATATATAATTTAAATCTAGAAATTTATGATATAATTAATCTTATAGTGTAGTTGAGAGCGGAGTTAGTTATGGATACGACATTTTTACGAGAAATATCCCTGCTGGTGCGTTCACCGAAGAAGGGAATCGATGAAATCTTCTGGTTTGGTACCTTAGAAAAGGGTATCAAAGCTGGACTCGCCGGTTGGTGCGCCACTCATATTATAGGCTTTGCTTTAGGCATTGTACTATTACCTTTAGCTATGACCTTTGGCGGTTTTTTATTTGGCTTTATACCGGCTGTATATGGCATATTTTCTATATTGAGAGAGATTTTAGGCCTTGGAATCTATTGGTTTGTAGGTAGCTTCATACTTTGGAAATTACTGAGCGTTCTTTTAGAACGTGAGTTTGATTTTAAGCAAGTATTAATGGGTACTGCCTATGTGGAGGGCTATACAGGCGCACTTGGGCTAGCATTAATTTTGGTATCTATTATTTGCATTTATATTACGCCATTTTTAATGATTCTATTAGTTCCCTTAGCATTAGCCTATGTTGGTGCCGTTATCTACGTAGCCGTCATGCTTTTATCTCGGATTATGAAAGTAGAGCCTATCACTGTAGGCGCTGTATATATAGTTCTATATATTATTAACCTTTTATATAACTGGATTATGCGCATACTCTTTGCGTAAATACATAAAACCTCCTAGTTTTATACTAGGAGGTTTTTATTGCTTTGAATGAAATTTTAGTAAAAGTAGTTTGTCATTATTGAAGAGAATCATAATGTTGTAATAGTAGTTCTACATTGTCTTCATCGTATTCGATTTGTTGGGACCATCTTGCGACTTGTTTAAGCGGTGAACCCTCTATAGCACTTGTGATTAGTATGTATTCTACACCATCTCTTGCGTAGGAGAGGATAGATTCCAAAGAATAGTCTGCTAGCATATCGATTTGACGATATAAGATGTATTGGAACACCTTGTTGAATAGCCCCATATCGTGATTTGCTATATAGCTTTGTACAGCGGTAATAAGTTTTTCTATGTCATGAGATAATGTATTAATTTGTACAGTCCATTCTTCATCGATAGGCTCTGTTGTACCGTATAAATCTAACAGTTTCGCATAATACTGTACATCAGGATTTGGGCTGTATTGAAAGTATGATGAATCTATATCAAGGGCTAATAGTTCAAATATATTCTGAATAGTTAAACGCTCGTCAGGACTAAACTCGCTATCATCGTCTTCAATGGTAAAGATTACCTGATCAGATTGAGTATCCTCTGCGAGTAGTTCAACCGATGCTTCGCAGGATAGACCAACCCCACATAGTTCGAGGTCTTCAATATATTTATAAAAACGTGGGTGCATGTGGCATGTATCGCATAGGCCTTCTTCACCTAGTTCGAGCACAACCTTACAAAGACCGTTTTCATTGAGTAACGGACACATTGGTTGTTCTTTAGAAAATACGAAATGGCTGCCTTCATCATCAACAGTGATAGCTTGGCGTAAGCTTTCACCAAGAGGGCCTGTCATGGCATGATAGCGTTCAGCAGTGGACTCGTCGATATCGATGGTCCAAAGTTGACAACATGTATTTTCACATCGATCTGCTTTGCATTGAAAAGTGTGATATATAGTAGGATATAATGAAATCATAATCGTCTCACTTGTAGTAAAAAATATTCTACGTGCATTGTATCATAGGGGAGTTGTCTATGCATTAATATTATAAATAAAGATTAATAATCGTATCGATTTAGTGTATAATTGTATATATACACACTATGGTCCTGTTTGAGAGATGGAGGAGCCTATGAAATCCTTATTTGTAAAAGGTAGCCTTGTATTAGCCTTGGCAGCAGTGTTTGGTATGCCAAATGCAAGTGCAGCCCATTTAGTAGCGGTAGAACCAACTGTTGCCGTTGTTGATGGAAACCATGCAGCGATTGTAGGTGCCAATGGTTTATTAAATGCATTTATTCAGAATCATCCAAATGCAGCTATCACTGAAATCGCTTTTGATGCAGATGGTGGTCAAATTAGATATGATGTAGAAGGTTTTGATGAAAGTGGCAAGTATGAGCTTACGTATATCTATGCCACAAATCAAATCTTTGAAAAACGTGAAGGCGATTTCCATAAATCGTTAAAGAAAAAATCCTTTGATCCTCGTGAAATCTTACCGCCAGCAGCAGTAGTTAATTTTGCGTATGCTCAAACGCAAGGTAAAGCGACAAGCCTTAATGGGTGGTCTGTACAGTATGATAAAGGTAAAATAGTATACAAAGTTAGCTTCGGTACAGAAGGTGACAAAGAGGTAGACGTACGAATTGATGCTATGAATGGTACTTTATTATCTGTTAAATTTGATGATTAAACCTTATTGTAATTAGTAAATACAACTTAATAGTCAAAGGCTTATTATTTTAAATATAACAATTAAACTCCTTAAAACTGTCTTTTTTGTAGTAAATGATAGTTTTAAGGAGTTTTTTTGTGAAAGTTTGCTCATGAAATGGGATGTTTAGATTATGAGAAGTACAATGAGAGGCCATGATTCCTTTAGACATGGGACGTATAGCTTTTTAGATTTGGTTCATAGAATACTTAATTGCAAATCGAATACTATAGAATTTCATTTAAATTACATATAAATTCATTTTAGACTCACGCCAAAATAAGCTAGACTGATGGATTCTACATTTTTATTTCATAGATTATGGATAATATGTGTCCAGTCAAAGGACAGAACTCAAATATATCGGGAATTTCCAGACTATATATCTACAGTCCACGCTAGATATATGTTTTGGAACTATAACGATAACACCGAGTTGGTTAAAAATATATATGCGTAATTTTGCATATATATGGATTATCAAGGAGGATATTATGAAAAAATCTATTTTGAAAAGCAGTATTGCTTTAGCAGTAGCCGGCGTATTTGGTGCTACTGTAGCAGTAACAGCAGCTGAACAAGCAACACCAGTTCCTGTAACTCAAGAGGTAGCAGCTACTGCAGCTCCTGTCGCAGAACCTGCTACTCATCAAGCGGTTCCAACAATTCAAGTGACTCCAGCAGCTAAAGTAGAAGCAGCTCCAACAGCAGCTAAAACAGAAGTAACTCCAGCAGTTAAAGTGGTACCAACAGCGGCTAAAGCTGAAGTAGCTCCAGTTGCACCAGCAGCTCAAGATACTACACCAGTTCCAACAGCAACTCAAGACGTAAAAGCTCCAGTTGCTCAAGACACTGTAGTTCCAGCAGCAGCTAATCCTGCAGCAGCAACTCCTACAATTGAAACTGCAGCTGTAGCAAAAGCTCCTAGCGAAGCTAAAGTAGTGCGTGCAGCAGATAAAAAAGTAGAAGCTAATAAAGATGAAAAAAATACTAAAAAAGCGCAAGCACACAAAGCGCCTAAAGTAAAAGCTGACAAAGCAGTTAAAGCTGATAAAGCTGTAAAAGAAACTAAAGAAGTAAAAGCAGATAAAAAAGCTGACAAAAAAGAAACTACTAAAGAGGAAAAAAAAACTCTAAAAGTGGAAAATCACAACCTAGCACAACAAGTAAGCAAGCAGGCGTAGCCGATCAAAATAGTATTTTCGTAATTGGTGCGAATTATTTAATCGACCAATTTGAAAATAAATATGGCGACTCTAAGATTACTAATGTATCCTTCAAAGCTACCGATAAAACTGCTATCTATGAAGTAGACGGTTTCAATACTAGTGGTGCCCATTCCATGACTCTAGATGTGGCATCTGGTAATGTAACTGAAGGTACTCCTAAAGCATATGATGCATCCATGGAAGCTAGTGCTATTGATGCTGGTACTGTGTTACCTCCACATGTGGCGATCAATGCAGCCTTCGCACAAACTGGCAATGTAGCAACTGGTATTAACTCTTGGTCTGTAGTGAACCAAAATGGTAAACCTATATATACTGTAGAGTTCCATGATGCACAAAACAAACCTGTATCCATCGCATTGGATGCTAAAACAGGTATGGCCGTAAAATAAGCTGATCCTAAGCCTATCCTACTGTAAAGCAAACCCCTTTAATACACGAACACTAAACACATAATACTATACACACATACATAATACACTTACACACATACACAATACACTTACACACACAATAAACAATTACACACACGCAGCCCTCTGGATTGGATAGACAAACATTGACTCTCTCCTATGCCGTCTGTCGTTCAGAGGGCCCCTTATGCATTGTGGTTCCCTCCCAATCATAAGATTATATACTTGGTATATAATACTCTCTCTCACAATAAGAACGTAACTGCTTTACAGTACGCTAGGTATAGGAGAGCAGGAAAGCCCGTAATACATGTAGACCGCTGCATGTATTACGGGCTTTTTCTAAGCTACTATAAAACTAAATTTGAATGATATCAGTGTTATATGAACTGAAAATATAAAAAGCGCAGATACAATAATGTATACCTGCGCTTCTTGTATATGGAGCCTTTACTATTAGTAACAATAGTGGGCCTTTTATATGTATTGTCTAGGTACGCGCTCAGAGAAACCACAGAAGATTTCATATGGAATCGTAGAGGCAAGGGCGGCAATCTCTAGGGCAGAGATGCTTTCATGACCTTGGGAACCTAAAAGCACAACCTTATCACCAGGTTGTACAGTAATTGTATCAGGCACGGCTACCATAAATTGGTCCATACAGATGCGGCCTACTACAGGACAACGTGTACCATGAATAAGGACCGTACCTCGGTTAGATAAGCTGCGAGGATAGCCATCTGCATATCCCACAGGGATGGTAGCAATCGTCATTGGTTCAGGTGTTACATAGGTAGATCCATAGCCAATGCCTTCGCCAGCTTCCAAATGCTGTACATGTACTACTTCGCTATGGAAGGAGAGAACTGGCTTCAAACCTAATCGATTTGGTACATCAAGGGATGGCATAATACCGTATTGAATAATGCCAGGACGTGCATCGGTAAATAAGCTATCTTTTACAGATAATAACCCAGCACTATTGGCAAGGGAGAATCGATAATCCGCATCAGGTCTAAAGGCACGGATTTCGTCTACCATTTTATGGAATTTTTGTGCCTGCCCATGAGCGTGGCTTTGATCGGCCGCATCAGCGTTACTCATATGAGAGAAGAAACCGTCTACTTCAAGGTTTTCATAGGACTCAACACGTTTTATAAACTCCACAGCATCCTCTGGTTTAATACCAATACGATGCATGCCTGTATCAACAGCAACAGCAACGCGAATAATCATATCGTGATTTTCTGCTACTTTATCGAGCGCCTCCAAATCTGTAGATTCACATACGGCAGGAATGGAATTGGTGTCTGCTACAAGCTCAAATGATTGTGGGCGTGTGAGACCTAGTAGGTAGATTGGTACCATAATACCTGCATTGCGAAGAGGCACAGATTCTTCAGGAATGGCAACGGCTAAGGATTCATAACCTTCCTCAACGGCTATACGGCCCATCATAACGCTGCCGTGACCATAGCCATTGGCCTTGATAACAGCTGTAGATGTGCTCCATTCCGGTAAACTATCTTTAATTTTGCGCAAGTTCTCGCGAACGAGACTTGTATTTATGGTCAAATAGGTGGGTCTCATGGTATTCCTCAATTCTATATAACATTACTTTTATTTTATAACTTTTGGGGAATTAAACAATACTTTTGTGAAAGTTTTATACAGAAATATTGGTATTATTTTGAATTTTATAGCTTTTCTGCATATATTATATACAATAATTGTGAAAGTATACTAATTAATATAGTTAGCTGTGATATTAATGGTATAAATTTATATAAATAATAGTATAATTTATAGTAAGGTATGATATATGCTTTTTCTAGCTAATAGATTGGTTATGAATGATATAGACAAAATTGTAGTCATCTAACATCGTGAACATAGCCAGATTACTTGTAGGTTTGAAATTAATAAATATATAATATAGCATCTATGTAGGAGGTTCTCATGAGCGAACGTGTAGTAGTAGTAAACGCAGGTAAAATGAATTATGACCATGCATTAGATTTCTCCGTATTATCTAATGATGTACAGGTTTATGATAATAGTACAAACGAAGAGCTTATTGAGCGTATCCAAGGGGCTCGTGTAGTAGTAACAAAAGAGCTTCCTGTTAATGCTGAGTTACTTTCACAATTCCCAGATACAGTAAAGCTCATTGTAGAAGCAGGTACAGGCTATAACAATATTGATCTTAATGCAGCGAAGGAACGAGGTATTACTGTGTGCAATATTCCAGCGTATAGCACAGAGCGTGTAGCGCATACGGTAATCATGATGATCCTCAATTTTGCATCTACAATGCAAAAACAAATCGGCATGCTTGCAAAAGGTGATCGCAGCAACTTTACAAAATATTTGCAAGTGAGCCACACAGAGGTAAATGGTAAAACATTAGGTGTGGTTGGTGCTGGTCATATCGGCATGGAAGTAATCAAAGTAGCAAAAGCACTTGGCATGAATATCTTGATTCATACACGTACACCAAAAGCTGATGGCGACGGCATTCGTTATGTAAGCCTTGATGAATTACTAGAAAATAGTGATTATATTACATTACATTGCCCATTGAATGACCAAACTAAGCACATGATTAATAAAGAAACCATCGCCAAGATGAAGCCAAATGCTGTTATCGTCAATACAGGTCGTGGTCCTCTTATTAATGAAGCCGACCTTTGTGAAGCATTAGCAGCTAAACGTATTGCAGGTGCTGGCCTTGATGTACAAGAGGTAGAACCTCCAGCAGAGGATAGCCCTCTATATACATTAGATAATGTTATCATTACACCTCATATGGGGTGGAAAGGTCTAGAAACTCGCCAACGTTTGGTAGGTATCATTCGTGACAATGTACAAGCCTTCTTTAAAGGTGAACCTATTAATGTAGTATCTAAATAAATACAATAAGAGCCGTCCCCGGTTGTGTGGGGGCGGCTCTATTGTTTAGGGCTATCATAGATCAAGTTTTTAATATATATGTGTATATATATCAAGGGAGGTAGTTATCCTCGAACTTGATTATGATTGATGTTGTGTTTTGATGGGACTCCACCAATGGCGTCGATAGGCCTTGATGCCTTCCACCACGGTTCTTGTCGCTTTAGCCGCTATATCTTTTGATGCGGCTGGTATGCCCTCTAGGCGATAGGTGAGACCTAACTCCTTATATTTAGCAGTACCCATAACGTGATATGGTAAGCAATCAACGGCTTGTAAATTTTTCAGAGATCCTAGGAAAAAGCCTAGACGATAGTGATGATCTGCATTATCTGTAATTGTAGGGACCACAACGTGACGAACCCAAATGGGAACGCCCACGTCTGCCGTCAATCTAGCAAAACCGAGAATGGGCTCTAACGGTTTGCCTGTTAACCACAGATGTTTATCAGGATCAATTTCTTTAATATCTAGGATGACGAGACTAGTGACACTGAGTAATTTACGGTATGCCACCTCTTGGTGGGGATCAAAACAAATTCCACTTGTATCTAAACAGGTATGGACGTTTCTTTCACGGAAATATGTGAAAAGCTCAGTAACAAAATCAATTTGCATAAGAGCTTCCCCACCTGTGACGGTGATACCACCATTAGTATAAAATTGGCGGTTACGTTCGTACTGGTCCCACAACTCCTCAACAGTCATGAACTTAGCATCATCGCTAGTTTCATTCCATGTGTCAGGATTGTGGCAATAGGCACAACGCATGGGGCATCCTTGGAGAAAAACCACCATGCGCATGCCTGGACCATCAACCGTACCCATCGTTTCGATCGAATGAATACGTCCTGTCATAGGAAACCTCGATTAGATTTGTTGATGGAATGTACGGGAAATAACTTCGTCCTGTTGTGCTTTAGTCAATTTGCTGAAGTGCACTGCGTAACCAGACACACGAACAGTCAATTGAGGGTACAACTCAGGATGTTTTTGAGCGTCTAACAATGTTTCGCGAGTGAACACGTTAACGTTCAAATGATGACCGCCTTTTTGGGAGTAGCCATCTAATAACTCTACCAAGTTATCAATTTGTTGTTGGTTGCTCATGGGTATTACCTCCTTTCAACCAAGACTAACACTCATATCGGTGCCGGTGAAAGCACATAGATACAACGGAAGATATTATTTATCTTCCTCTATAGTAACATTTGGTTCGCTGCACGCGAAGTTTGTATTGGCGTTAGGCAATTGAGATGGATCTAACTCAATATCAAAATCGCTGACGGATACAAATGTTTCACCAGATTTACCTAATGCATCAGGAATGATAGAGAAGGTATTGGAAATACCATCGGAACTATCACGCCATGGCATTTTTGCTACGGATGCCAACGAAGAAATAGCACCGTGAGTATCACGACCATGCATTGGGTTCGCACCAGGGGCAAAAGCTTCACCAGCTTTACGGCCGTCTGGAGTGGAACCTGTTGCAGTACCATATACTACGTTGGAAGTAATTGTTAACAAGCTCATAGTAGGAACGGATTGACGGTATGTAGGATGTTTACGAATCTTGTTCATAAATGTGGAAACAACTTTTGCTGCCAAGCTATCTACACGATCGTCATCGTTACCATATTTAGGGAAGTCCCCTTCGATTTCGAAATCAACAGCAATGCCGTTTTCATCGCGAATAGGTTTTACCTTAGCATATTTAATAGCAGACAAGGAGTCAGCTACTACGGATAAACCAGCAATACCAGTTGCAAACCAACGAGTTACCTTGCGGTCATGCAATGCCATTTCTAGTTTTTCATAAGCATATTTGTCGTGCATATAGTGAATGATGTTCAATGCGTTTACATATACGCCTGCCAACCATTCCATCATGTCATCGAATTTTTCCCATACTTCGTCGAATTCTAAGTATTCGGAAGTGATAGGGCGGTATTTAGGACCAATTTGTTTTTTCAATTTTTCGTCAACGCCGCCATTGATTGCGTAAAGCAAGCATTTAGCCAAGTTGGAACGAGCGCCGAAGAATTGCATTTCTTTACCAATACGCATTGGGGATACGCAACATGCGATAGCGTAGTCATCACCAGAGTTAGGACGCATTAAGTCGTCATTTTCGTATTGGATGGAAGATGTTTCGATGGATAATTTTGCACAGAAACGGCGGAAGCCGATAGGCATGCGAGGGGACCACAATACAGTGAGGTTTGGTTCTGGAGCAGGGCCAAGGTTAGTCAATGTATGTAGGTAACGGAAGGACATTTTGGAAACCAATGTACGGCCGTCAGTACCCATACCACCAATGGATTCTGTAGTCCACACAGGATCGCCTGTGAACAAGTTATTGTATTCGTGGATACGTGCGAAGCGAACCATACGCAATTTCATGATGAAATGATCTACGAATTCTTGGATTTGTTCTTCTGTATATGTACCATTGCGAAGGTCACGTTCTGCGTAGATGTCGAGGAATGTAGAGTTACGACCGATGGACATAGCAGCACCGTTTTGCTCTTTAATAGCGCCAAGGTAGCCGAAGTAGATCCATTGCATAGCTTCTTTAACGTCTTTAGCTGGTCCAGAAATGTCGTAACCATAAGAGGCGGCCATTTCTTTCAATTCTTTCAAGGAACGGATTTGTTCTTGAATCTCTTCGCGGTCGCGAATTACGTCTTCTAGCATATCGCCCATAGTAATGTTGAATTGTTCTTTTTTATCTTCGATGAGGTAATCAATACCATACAACGCGATACGACGATAGTCGCCAATGATACGGCCACGGCTGTAAGCATCAGGCAAACCAGTTACGATATGAGCTGTGCGAGCGGCACGCATTTCAGGTGTATATACATCAAATACGCCATCATTGTGAGTTTTACGGTGCTTTTTGAAGAAGTCTTCTGTTTTTGGATCCATTTTGAAGCCGTATTCTTCAATAGCAGATTTTGCTGTACGCAAGCCACCATAAGGGAACATAGCGCGTTTTAGTGGTTTATCAGTTTGCAAACCAACGATTGTTTCGAGGTCTTTGTCGATATATCCTGGCGCATGGGCAGTAATGTGTGTGGCCACGGAAGTATCGGCATCGAGCATGCCGCCTTTTTCACGTTCTTCCTCATAAAGCTTCATTACTTGGTCCCATAATTTTGTCGTTCTTTCTGTAGGACCAGCAAGGAAGGAATCGTCCCCTTCATAGGGGATATAGTTTCTTTGAATAAAGTCGCGTACATCAACGGCTTTATCCCACACACCTGTGTTAAATTCTTTCCATGCAGTATGTTGCATTTTGCACCTCCATAAAAGGATATAACTATAGATTTCTATGCCTATAGTGTACAATGTTTGTCCTGATTTAACAAATTTTAAATGATATATATTTTCAATACATGCTATGCGATTTTCGTAAGAATAGTTCATATTTAGAATTGCACAATAATAGATTCATCACTTAAAATTCAGTAAATATATAGTTTTTATTGGATTTTGTGAGGGTGTATTCCTGAAATTTTGATTTTTGTATTATCTTTAAATAATGAAAATTCATATCAATAAATAGAAAGTATTCGATATAGTGTGATGTATATTCTTGGAATTCTAGGTCCTTATTATGGTACTATTTAGATAGAATTGATTTAGGAACTACGTAGAAAGGTGGATGCTAATGACAAATCGAATGAAAGCTATCTTAGGAGCATCTGCTACCATTGCCGTATGGGCTACGGCGTTCCCTTTTGGCAAAGTGGCATTGCAATCTGTAGACGCCTTGACTCTATCTGTAGCAAGAGTTGTAGGTGGTGCTATACTCATGCTGATTATTGGTGTATTCAAAGGATTACACATTCCTACATCTTGGCGTGAGTGGGGCATATATATTTTATTAGGTGCTACGGGGAACTTCGTTTACCAAGTCGTATTTAATGAAGGGCTTCGCACAATACCAGCAGCTACATCGAGTATTATCATGGCATTGACTCCGATGGTAACAGCTCTGATGGCATTGTTTGTTTATAAGGATAGAATACGTCCTATTGGTTGGCTTTTCACCGTAACAGCCTTTGTAGGTGTAGCGGTTATTATTCTTTGGAACTCAACTCTAACGATTCCTATGGGGGCCATATGGACGTTGATAGGGATGGTACTATTTGCAATTTATAACATTCTGAATCGCGGGCTTAGCTTGAAAGGGTATAACTCTATCACCATCGCCATGTGGTCCATGTTTACCGGTGCCATCATGGCATTACCATTTGCAGATCATGCTATTGATATGATTGTAGCCGCACCTATTAGTGCAAAGCTTGCTATGCTGTACTTAGCATTCTTCTCCAGTGCACTAGGATTCGTATTCTGGAGCTATGCCTTTGAACATGCCGAAAAGGTGTCTGATGTAACTAATTTTATGTATATCTCGCCGATTGTGGCAGCTATAGTAGCAGCCTTTTTATTAGGCGAAATACCAAATATGGGCCTCTATATTGGGGCACCTGTTATTTTAGGATCCCTATATCTATTTAATCGATATAGATAAGTTAATTTTGTTAGAGTCTGAATCATCTAGATTTGATGTAAAAGATATAAAAATAGGGATATAAACCCTTATAATATAAGCGTTATATAAAAGAGAACCTTAACCTATTGATGGGTAAGGTTCTCTTTTTGTTTGACAGTCCTTATAAATTGTAGTAATCTAAGTACATAATTAAAACATATCTTAAAGATATGTTTTAAAATTAAGATTAATTCCCACTGAAATGTGGGGAAAGAGGTGGTACAGTGATTGCTATACGAAACGTAACGAAAGAGTTTGACGTTAATAAGCAAAAGGTTACTGCATTATCTGATGTAAACTTCACCATAGAAAAAGGCGATATATTTGGCATAATTGGCTTCAGTGGAGCTGGTAAATCTACACTGTTGCGCATGATTAATGCTTTAGAGGTACCTACATCTGGTCATGTTGAAATAGATGGCGTAAATATCAATAGCCTAAGTTTTAATGAGCTTAGAAAGGTGCGTAAGCGCATTGGTATGGTGTTTCAACAATTCAATTTGTTGAATGCTAAGTCTGTATATGATAATGTGGCGATTCCATTAATTCTAAATAAAGTTTCTAAATCAGAGATTGATAAGAAGGTTAAAACCTTGTTAGACTTTGTTGATTTAGGGGATAAAGCAAATGCCTATCCAGGCGAATTATCAGGTGGTCAAAAGCAGCGCGTTGGCATTGCCCGTGCGTTAGCTACAGATCCATCGATTCTTTTATGCGATGAAGCAACAAGTGCTCTTGATCCAGATACGACAGAGTCTATTCTTCAATTATTGGAGCGCGTTAATCGTGAACTAGGGGTAACAGTAGTTATCGTAACTCATGAGATAGATGTAATTCAAAAGATTTGTAACCGCGTTGTGGTTATGGAGCATGGCAAGCTCATAGAAAGCGGCTCCGTACTTGAGGTGTTTAGTAAGCCTAAACATGAAACAACGAAACGATTTGTTAGGACTGTTATTCCTGATGAAATTCCATCTACAGTGAAACATACCTTGGCTTGTGATAAAAGACCGTATACAATTCTTAAGATGCACTTCTTAGGAAATAATACGACCGATAATGTTTTATATCATATTAATAAAACCTTTGATTTGGAAACAAGTGTATTATTTGCTACCGTAACAGAGCTAGAGCATACAGTACTTGGTATTTTTATTGTTCAGTTTATTGGCGACGATCTTGAGGTGGGCAAGGTAAAAGAATATCTTGTAACCCAAGGCATTGAATGGCAGGAGGTGGCACTATAATGGACTTCTTTATGCAAGAACTTGGTGTGCCAGGTTCACAGTTATTACTAGCTGCAGAACAGACATTATATATGGTGTTCCTGTCTCTATTCATTGGTACCGTACTAGGGCTAATTATCGCAGTGACACTGGTGGTAACAAATCCTAATGGTATTGTTAAAAATAGCATTGTTTACACCATTACAAATACAATTGTTAATATTGTGCGTTCCGTCCCATTTATCATCTTGATGGTGTTTATCTTACCATTAACAAAGATGATTGTTGGTACTCGGGTTGGTACAACGGCGGCCATCGTACCGCTTGTTATATTCATTGCGCCTTATCTTGCGCGACTCTTTGAAAACTCTATTTTAGAGGTTAATAAAGGCATTATCGAGGCTGCACAATCGATGGGGGCATCCCATTTTGAAGTGATTTGGCATTTCCTTTTACCAGAGGCAAAGGGTTCACTTATCTTATCTATTACGACCGGTACTATTGGTCTAATCGGTGCTACTGCTATGGCTGGTGCTATTGGTGCAGGTGGTGTAGGTGATTTGGCTCTCACCTATGGTTATGAACGGTTGAATTTCCCATTGATGCTATTTACCGTTGTTATTTTAATTATTTTCGTTCAAATTATTCAAACAATAGGTAACTACTTTGCACGTCGTGCGCGTCGTTCCTGATTTGATGACATAGATTTTGGTTATATTGATTGTGAAAGTATAGGAGGATGTACTATGAAATTTAAGAAACTTCTTGCCCTTGGTGCGGCATTAGTATTTAGCGTAGCTTTTATCGCAGGCTGCGGCTCAAACAATAGCGATAATGGTGCTAAAAAAGAATTATCCTATAGTAAGTCTCAAGGTCCTTACTCTGAATTGTTTGAAAAAGGTGTAAAACCAATTTTGGAAAAACAAGGCTACACCTTTAAAGGTGTAGATATGTCTGACTTGGTACAAGCGGACCAAGTGTTGAGCGATGGTGAAGTAGATTTCAACGTTGAACAACATACAGCATACATGAAAAACTTCAACGAAAAACAAAATGGTCATCTTGTAGCGTTGACTCCAATTCCAACAGTGCCAGCAGGTATCTTTAGCGGTTCTAAAACCTCTTTAGACCAAGTGGCAGATGGTGATACTATTGCAGTACCAAATGATGCATCTAACATGGCTCGTGCCTATGCATTGTTGCAAAAAATCGGTTGGATTAAACTTGATCCTAACAAAGATTTAGCAACAGTAACACAAGCTGATATCATTGAAAATCCTAAACATCTTAAATTTACAGAAATGAAATCTCTTACAATTCCTTCTGTACGTACTGATTTCGACTATATTGTTATTACCGGTGCTATCATCTATAATGCAAAAATTGATCCTAAAACTGCATTAGCAAATGAAGATGTATTACCACAATGGTTGTTACAAGTCGTAGTTAACGAGAAGAACAAAGATGCACAATGGGCAAAAGACATTGTAGCTGCTTACCACTCTCAAGAATTCAAAGACTACATGGAAAAAAATAACAACGGCCTATGGTTCGTACCAAAAGGTGAATAGAATATAGGAAACGTGCTGTATATGAGCACAAACAAAAGAACCACTGATAAGTTGTAGCTTATCAGTGGTTCTTTTGTTGTTTGTGGAGCAATCTGAAGACAAAATCACGCCTAATTTTAAATAGCGAGTAATCTCTTTGTTCTATAGGGTCATACCTGCTGCATAGTTTTCATAGAGTTCTTTATAGTGACCACCACGTTCGATCAGTTCGTGATGTGTCCCTTGTTCTACAATGGTACCGTTTTCTACTACGAGTAGGAAGTCCGCATTTTTTATTGTAGACAAGCGATGGGCGATGACGATACTTGTACGTCCCTTAAGGAGGGTATTCATAGCTTTTTGAACCTCTACCTCGGTCCGCGTATCTACGTTAGCCGTCGCTTCGTCTAGGATGAGAATAGTTGGATCCGCCAAGAAGGCACGAGCGATGGTGATTAATTGCCGTTGGCCTTGTGATAGGTCATCGCCACCTCGTTTGAGAACTGTATCATATCCATCTGGTAAGGTGCGAATGAAATGATCTGCCATAGCGAGTTTGGCAACATATTCAATCTCTTCACGACTAGCATTTGGTTTGCCGTAGCCAATATTATCGGCGATAGTGCCCGTGAAAATCCAAGCATCTTGTAATACCATACCTACCGTATTGTGTAAGCTTTCACGAGACACATCGCGAATATCGATACCGTCGATGGTGATGCGGCCATTTATAATGTCATAGAAGCGCATGATAAGGTTTACCAAAGTAGATTTACCAGCACCTGTAGGACCTACGATGGCCACCATGGAGCCACCAGGGATGTGGATGTTGATATCCTTCATAAACACATTGGACGGCGTATAGCCAAAATCAACATGCTCAAAATCGATTGTGCCTGGATGTGTTGTTGTATCACCCAATGTTTTATTTCCCTTGTCGATTTCGGATGGTGTATCAATGACTTCGTAAATACGGCCCAAGGCAGCAGAAGTTTCTTGGAATTTTGTGAGTATATAGGAACTGCGGGATAGAGGGTCCGAAACTTGACCTACATAGAGGAAGAAGGCTTGGATATCACCGATAGAAATGGACCCACGCAACACCATGAGGCCCCCTTGAATAGCGACGAGGCAATAGGTGAATTGATTTAGAAATTTTACAAGAGGTTCTACGAGCTGACTGGTAAAAGCAGCGCTTCGCATACTTTTAAATAGATTTTCATTCAGCACCTGTGCTTGATTCGTCGTAGTATCTTCTAGGCTAAAGGTTTGAATGATTGGTTTTCCTACAACGATTTCTTCAATGCCACTATTGAAAGCGCCTAAGGCATTCTGATTTCTAAGGTACACGCGGCGCGCTCGTTTAGATAGCCACGTTAAGCATACGATGCCGACCAGTATAATACCGATAATGGAGGCCCCTAATATAGGGCTAATCCAAAGCATCATAGCAGTAGCACCAATAATGCCGATAATGGCGGATACGAGGCCTGGTACACCTCTACCGATTGTTTCTGCTACAGTATCTAAATCAGACGTAAGGCGGCTTAATAAATCGCCCCGCTGGTGATCGTGAAAGTACTCGATAGGCAATGAGTATAAATGAGTACTCATGCGTGTACGTAAAGCGAGTACTGTCTTTGAACCGATAGAGGCCATCACGTATTCCCCAAAGTAGGTGAATAAGGCATGCCCACTATAGATGGCAATAAGCCAGAGGATGATTGTATCAATAGAGGTAAAGATAGTATTGATATCTTGATCTGTTTGTAATCCACTAACAATAGCATCTACCACTTTACCAAGTAACACTGGAGCGGAGACCTCAAATATAGCCGCAGTAATAAGTGCTAAGATGAGGAGCGCAAGCCAGCCCCATTGGCTTTTAGATTCGATTAGGAAACGACGTAATGGGCTCATGCTGTCACCTCCTGAGATGCTAAAATCTGTTGATATACAGTAGAGGTAGTTGCTAGCTCGTCATGTGTACCATATCCTGCAACTTGACCCCTGTTGATGATTAGAATATGGTCTGCTTTTTTTGCGGCACTTACCTTTTGCTCCACAGAAATGAGGGCTGGCCGATTGTCCTTTTGTAACTCCTCCTGTAGCGCTGTACGAACAGCACGTTCTGTAGTGCCGTCTAGGGCGGAAAAGCTATCGTCGAATATGAATAAATCAGGTTTACGCACTAAGGCTCTAGCCATGGCAAGGCGTTGCCGTTGACCACCAGATAGATTGGTACCACCTTGAGAAACCGTATACTGGTAACCACCGTCGAGACGATTGATAAACTCATCTGCCTTAGCCAAGTGGCATGCATTTTCTACATCTTCTACAGACAGTACTTGTCCTGATGCGGCTCCATATCGAACGTTCATATCGATAGTTCCGGTAAACAAATAAGCCTTTTGCGGTACATAGCCAATATGAGCTCGCAAGTCATCCACATTCCACTCATAAATGGATTTACCTTTAAAGAGAATATCTCCAGACTCGATGGCGAAGAGGCGGGGGATGAGGTTAGTGATTGTACTTTTACCGGAACCGATATCGCCCATAATCGCTAAAGTTTCGCCATGATATACCTTAAAGGAGATATTTTCAAGTGCAGGGGACTCAGCATTATCGTAACGGAAGGTAACGTTGCGAAATTCCAAAAGTGGGGTATTATCGGTTGCGGTTGCGGTTGCGGTTGCGGTTCCTGTTCCTGTAGAGGTTTGGTAGCTTCCTTGATTAGTAGAATGCTTAGTAGATTGAGACATTGAATTTGTAATACTACTAGCATATGGTTCAGGGAAAGTATCTGTATTTTCGTGTTCTAATAACTCACGAATACGAGCGTAGCACACGATAGCTTCCGGGATGTCGATGATTACGAATATGGCCATGAGCATGCTCAATAGGATGAGGTTTGCATACTCGATAACAGCCATGATATCACCAACTTGTAGGGAGCCCATGCTGACATTGTAGCCGCCAAACCAGAGAATAGCTACGGTACTCATATTAAATAGAATGAGTATAGTCGGTAAACCGATGGCAAAGGTTTGGCGCAGTTTTTTGTTCAGTCGGGCGGACTCTGTAAAAATAACAATTTCCTTGTCGTTTTCGTAGGTTCTCCTATTGAAAGCTCTGATAACAGGCATACCTACGATATGATCTCGGACTAGATCAGTAATATCATCTAGCTTTAATTGTATAGCTTTGATAATTGGCAAGGCGCGACTTTCAATAAAGATAATGGTAAGTATCATGCAAGCCATAACGGCAAGGATGACGAGACCTAGTTGCCAGCTCTTATAGAAGGTAAGTCCTAGACCGACGCAAATCATGAGTGGCATAGGGAGGATCATATTTAAACCTTCTCCGAGAACAGATTGAATTTTTTCTACGTCCCTGCTTGTGCGCATCAATATAGTGCCGGTACCAAAGTGCGTAAAGTCACGGAGTGAAAAGCATTGTAATGCTTTTACTAGATCGTCACGCAATACCTTGCCTACAGATGCTGAGATATGAGCACTCATAGCAACGCCTAGAATAGCGGATAGGACGGTTAGTAGTGCCACAACAAGCATGTTTATGCTAGAGCTGGTAATCATCTCTAGGTCGCCTTTGAGGACACCATCATTGATGATGGTTGCCGTTAATGTTGGTATATATAATGTGCCTGCCACGGTGAGTAAGGAAAGAAGCGATACTATGGCAGCAGGAAACCATAAGGGTTTTATATAATGCATAAATGGTTTCATGTGAATCCTTTTGATAAATCAATAATTTTTGATATTTATATTATATTGCATAAAATTAAAATTATCTAGTAGGATGAAATTTATTACTAAAAGTTTATTATCAATTAATAAGTGTTATGATTAAGTTTATATCATCTTATTAAAATTTTTGATATACTAAATAGGCATTTTTTTTTTGTAATTTTTGTTTTGAAGTAGTAAGGAGAGTTTCTAATGAAGTTGAATTGGAAATTATTCGCACCGCTTGTAGTAGCTATTATTGTATGGCTCATCGGTGCTCCTGAAGGTCTTAGCGCAAATTCTTGGATTTATGTAAGTATTTTCGCTGGCCTCGTGGTAGGGTTGATTTTAGAACCAATGCCACCAGCTTTTATCGGTATCATTGCTGTTACCGTGTCTATGTTGTTTAAGGTTGGTCCTGCCCCTGTGGTAGATAAAGCAACCGGTGTCGCTAAGGCGATTACTGATGCGCAAGCTATCAGCTGGGGCCTTAGTGGTTTCTCTAATGCCATCGTATGGTTGATCTTTGCCGCTTTCATGATTGGTATTGGTTATGAAAACTCTGGCCTTGGTCGTCGTATTGCTTTGTTCCTTGTAGCAAAGCTTGGTAAGTCTTCCTTAGGTCTTGGTTATGCCATTGCTATTACGGACCTTGTGTTGGCTCCATTTATTCCAAGTAATGCGGCTCGTTCTGGTGGTACGATTTATCCAATCGTATCTAGTATTTGTCCGATGTTTGATTCCTATCCAGATAAGAACCCTCGTAAAATTGGTTCTTATTTGAACTGGGTAGCGTTGGCAACTACATGTGTATCTAGCTCTATCTTCTTGACTGGTGCAGCGCCAAACCCATTGGCTCTAGAATTGTCTGCTAAATCTGGTATCGTAGCGGCGAACTGGGGCACATGGTTCCTCGCATTCTTGCCAGTAGGTCTTATCTTGTTCATCATCACTCCATTGTTGACCTATGTATTCTGCAAGCCAGAGGTGAAAGGTTCTCCTGAAATTGCAGCCTGGGCAAAGGATGAGTATAAGAAACTAGGCTCCATGACACGCAGTGAAATCTTCATGGCCTTAATTTCTGTATTGGCTCTTGTGTTGTGGATTGGTGCTTCTACATTCAAAGTAAACCCTACAACAACAGCTTTGATTGTTATTATTTTGATGATTTTCACTAAGATTATGACATGGCAAGACTTCCTTGCTAACAAACCAGCATGGAATGTTTTGACTTGGTTTGCTACACTCGTACCTATGGCTTCTGGCCTTAAAAATGTAGGCTTCTTAGACTGGCTTGCTAAATCTGCTGGTGGTTCTTTGGTTTCTTTAGATCCTACAATGGCAGTTCTTGGTTTGTTATTAGCATTCTGCTTGCTTCGTTACTTCTTTGCTTCTGGCACTGCTTATGTAACAGCTATGGTAGGCTTGTTTGCTACTTTAATTCTTCAAATTCCTGGTGTTGATCCAGCTCAAGTTATGTTGATTCTGTTAGTACCAATGGGTATTATGGGTATCCTTACACCATATGGTACTGGTCATAGCCCAATTTGGTTTGCTAGTGGCTATAACAAAGGTCCTGAATTCTGGAAATTAGGCGCTATCTTTGGGATTATCTACCTCGCAATCTTTATCGTGGTGGGTATTCCATGGATTGAGTTCGTATTGCCACTTTTAGGATAGGCTTTCCGCCGCCATATGTCTCTCTACGCTCCATCCTGACGCAAGTCGCTGGACAGACATATGGCGGCTTTTTCTATCTTAAAATGGCAAAACTCACTTCAGGTGGGCAAGTCGAGCTTACAGAACACTACGAGGGGCTTCCTTTATATCCGAAAATGGCAAAGCTCCACAAAACTCGACAAATCTAAAAAAATAAATATAATAGTAGAGTGATAGTGAATTTCTTGTCTGGTTTCTGATGGAGGTGTTTATTATGTCTGCTTCAGAGCGTGTGGTACAGTCGATTTTGTATGAGGTTGGTTGTATTTTAATCGGTTGTTTGGTGATGTTGTTTGTTCCGCATGATGGACAGCCTTTTGTATTGATGGTTATTTTTTCCTTGCTAGCTATGGTTTGGAATTTTGTGTTTAACTGGATATTTGATAAACTAGTACCAGGTGATCGATTAGAGCGGGGACCTGTAATCCGTACGATTCATGCGGTATTGTTTGAAGGTCTATTTATGTTCGCTACTGTACCGATTATTATGTACATGATGCATATGAGTTTTTGGATGGCTTTTGTGACGGATATAACGATGACATTAGTTATCCTAGGTTATACTTATGTTTATAATTGGGTATATGATCGGGCACGTCTATATTTTGTAGAGGCTTAGTTTTACTATATGAGGTAAGTACCTCTTAAAAATCTATATTGTATAGTAGGAGGTTCTTATGTCTACCAAATCTATTACGGGCACAGGCCTATTGTTGGCCGTAGCCTTATTAGCGCAAAGCTTGCGCCTTATTTTCCCATTTATTCCTAACCAGGTGAGTATGTTCCTTATCGGTTCCATCACGTCTGCTACGTTTGTACTAGCCACATGGCGCTATGGCTGGAAAAATGGTCTCGTTATTGCCTGGATTGCACCAGTAGTGGCACACTTACAAGGCATGTTGCCATTGCCACCGTTTATTTTGATTACGGCCCTTGGCACGACTGCCTATGTATTTGTAGCGCACTGGTTACAACATAAACCTAAGACATTACTTATCGTTGTGGCGGCTTTAGTGAAAGCAGGTGTTCTATTCGGCGGATATTCCTTGTTCTTTTCTCTATTCCAATTTCCACCGAAGATTGTAAATACCATGTTGTTTGTGTCTAGTTGGCCACAGCTGGTAACATCTTCTTTGGGGATTATCTTGGCATTGCTTATTACAAAACGAACAAAAAATTAGGATAACTTAACCTGAGGTTATGGCAAGCCATTCAAAATAGATATGACTTTTTAGGGGCACTCATAGCGTATGAGTGCCCATTTTTGTTGACCTTAGTCATTGTCTACTTTTATAATTAATATATTGTATACAAATATGAGGAGTTGAATGGAATGAAATTTAATACAAAATGCGTTCATGGCAGCGGTAGACCAGATAGCACTGGTGCAATTTCCCCTGCAATTTATATGTCTAGTACATTTTCCCATCCAAAGTTGGGTGATACAACAGGATATCAATATACACGTGAGTCTAATCCAACACGGGATCGTTTGGAACAATTGATTGCAGGTCTTGAAGATGGTAAGGATGCATTGGCATTCTCTTCCGGCATGGCCGCAGTGGACGCTGTATTCCATCTATTCTCCCCTGGGGATCACATCATTTTAGGTGATGATTTGTATGGTGGCTCTATCCGCATGTTCACAAATATTTACGAACAAAACGGCATTGAGTTCACCTATGTTGGTACATCCAATCTTGATGCGGTGAAAGCAGCTTTCAAACCAAATACAAAGGCTGTTTATATTGAGACACCAACAAATCCGATGATGGAGATTACTGATATTCGTGCCTTGTGTACCTTAGCTCATGACCGCAATGCACTAGTCATTATCGACAATACATTCTTGAGCCCTTATTTCCAAAAACCATTGAACTTAGGTGCCGATATTGTCGTTCATAGCGGTACAAAATTCATCGGTGGTCATCATGACGTTATTTCTGGTTTTACCATTGTAAATGATGATGAATTAGCTGCTAAATTGCGCTTAACTTATAAAACGGTAGGTGCTTGCTTATCCGCTATGGATAGCTGGCTCGTTATCCGCGGTGTTAAAACATTGGCACTTCGCATGGAACAACACCAAAAGAATGCCATTGCCCTTGCTGAATGGCTCAAAAAACAACCTAAAGTTACAAAAGTGTTGTTCCCAGGTCTTCCTGAACATCCAGGTTATGAAATCAATAAAGCTCAAACTACAGGCTTTGGTGGTATGTTATCCTTCGAAGTAGATAGCGAAGAAACAGCTAAACAAATCTTAGAAGGTATTAAACTTATTCAATTTGCTGAAAGTCTTGGTGGTACTGAGTCTTTATTGACATATCCTGTAACACAAACTCATCCGGACTTAAAACCGGAAGATGCAGAGCGTAAAGGTATTACACGTCGCTTATTGCGCTTATCTGTAGGTATTGAAGATACAGAAGACTTGATTGCAGACTTGGAACAAGCTTTCAATAAATAAAGGAGTTCCTATGGGACAATATAATTTTGATCAAATTTTAGATAGAACGCACACAAAATCTTTGAAATACGATTTTGCTGTGAAGCGCGGTAAACCAGCGGACGTATTGCCGTTCTGGGTGGCGGACATGGACTTTGAGGTGCCACCTGAGTTGAAGCAAATTTTGCTAGATCGCGTAAACCATGGTGTATTTGGTTATACAGAATCCGATGATGAATACTTTAAAGTATTACAAAACTGGTTTACTACGCGCTTTAACTGGACACCAGAACAAAAATGGCTAGTTAAAACACCTGGTATCGTCTTTGCCTTGGCCATGGCGGTTCGAGCTTTCACCAATGAAGGGGAAGGCGTGCTTATCAATCAACCGGTATACTATCCATTTAGTATGGTTATCGATGATAATGATCGCCGCCTTATCAATGTGCCATTACTCAAAGGCGAAGAGAAGTATACCATTGATTTTGAGGGCATTGAACGGGCCATCGTTGAGGAAAATGTAACATTATTCCTCTTATGTAATCCCCACAATCCAGTAGGCCGCGTGTGGACTGAGGATGAGTTAAAACGACTTGGCGATATTTGTATTAAACATAATGTACTCATCGTAAGTGATGAAATCCACGCTGACTTTGTTTGGAAAGGACATACTCATAAGGTCTTTGCTGACCTAGGTGAAAGCTATGCAGAACATTGCATCGTATGTACTGCACCGAGCAAGACCTTCAATATTGCAGGTTTACAAGTAAGTAATATTTTCATTCCTAATGATTCCTTACGTCGTCGTTTCATTAAAGAAATCGATCGTGCTGGCTATAGCCAGTTAAATACGATGGGCATCGTTGGTTGTGAAGGGGCCTACAAAGTTGGGGCACCTTGGCTTGACGAGTTAAAAGAATATATTCAAGATAATATTCAATTCACCATCGACTATGTAGCAAAGTATATGCCGAAAATTCACGTATATCGTCCGGAAGGGACGTATCTCATGTGGCTAGATTGCTCAAAGCTGCCATTAAGCCCTAAAGAGCGTGATGAATGGATCATTAATGATGCTAAATTATGGCTCGATACAGGCTCTATGTTTGGTGTAGATGGAGAAGACTTTGAACGTATTAATGTCGCTTGCCCTCGCAAGATATTAGAAGAAGGGCTCGAAGCTTGGCGACGTGCTTACGAGGCTAAAGGCTTTTAATTAGATTAGTTAAATTGTTTCGATTAGGTTATCAAATTGTAGAATATATAGAGGTGATAATATGCCTATTAAAGTAATAAAAAATTTACCGGCCATTACGAAATTAGCTCAAGAGAATATTTTCGTTATGGATACTGAACGGGCGGAGAATCAACAAATCCGACCTTTGCAAATATTGCTAGTCAATTTGATGCCTACTAAAGAAGTTACTGAAACTCAAATCTTACGTGCTCTCAGTAATAGTCCATTGCAAGTGAATTTAACATTATTGCATACTGCATCTCGCAAGGCTAAAAATACAGATGAACAATATTTAGAAACGTTTTACCGTACCTTTGATGAAGTGAAAGATGAGTTCTTTGATGGCATGATTATCACTGGAGCTCCTGTAGAATTAATGCCCTTTGAAGAGGTAGACTATTGGTCTGAATTGGTAGAGATTATGGATTGGGGCGAAGAGCATGTATACTCTACGTTCTATATCTGCTGGGGTGCTCAAGCTGGTTTGTATCACCACTTTGGTATAAATAAATCCATTATGGATGAGAAGTTATTCGGCGTGTACGAACATGATATTTACAATGATCGTCCAGTATTATTACGTGGTTTTGATGAGAAATTCTGGATGCCACACTCCCGTCATACAACGGTTTCCTTACAACAAATTAAGGAAAATCGAGATTTGGAATTGTTGGCAGGTTCTGAGGCAACAGGGGCAGCTATTGTTCGCAGCTTAGACAATAAACATATCTTTGTATTTGGTCATGCCGAATACGATTGGGATACACTTAATCGTGAATATGAACGAGATGTTAAAAGAGGGTTGGATATTGCAGTTCCTGAAAATTACTTCCCAGATGATGATCCTAAACAACGTCCTATCGTACGCTGGCGTTCTGTAAGTACATTGTTATTTACAAACTGGTTAAATTACTATGTATACCAAGAGACACCGTACATTATTGAACAAATTCAAAAAATGAAATTTGAACGCGATAAAAACTTAGGTGCCTATATCTAAATTATCGTTACTAGAAAATTCCCCTAATTACTTTTTAAGGTTTCTACAGAGAAATACTCTCGGAAAGTAATTAGGGGCTTTTTTATATATAAGAAAGGGGATAGCTTGATTTGTTGCTCTTTAGAGCTTGATTTAATTCTAGGTTTTGAGGGCGTATAATTGGCTATAGCTTCAAGCTATGGATAACGATATAAATTAATTGTAGACATAAATTTTAAAACATAGTACTATACTAGGTATAAAGAGTGAACTTAATATATAGTTAATATAAAGGAGTTGTCATAATGAGTAAACAATACAGATTTGAAACTTTACAATTACATGCGGGTCATACGGTAGATCCAACAGGTGCGCGTGCAGTACCTATTTACCAAACTACATCTTTCGTATTTAAAGATGCTGAAGAAGCAGCAGGTCGTTTTGCATTGACTAATCCTGGAGGTATTTATTCCCGCCTTAATAATCCTACTACAGATGTATTGGATGCTCGTGTTGCAGAACTTGAAGGTGGTGCTGGTGGTATCGCAGTAGCATCTGGTTCTGCAGCGGTTACATATTCCATTTTGAACGTAGCAAATGCTGGCGATAATATTGTTGCTGCATCTACATTGTATGGTGGTACTTACAACTTATTTACTGCTACATTGCCACGTTTTGGTATTCACACTAAGTTTGTAAACCCTGATAATTTGGAAGAATTTGATGCAGCTATTGATGAAAATACTAAAGCTGTTTATATCGAGTCCATCGGTAACCCTGGTATTAACCTCGTCGATGTACAAGCAGTAGCTGATATTGCACATAAACACAATATCATCTTGATCGTAGATAACACATTTGCATCTCCATACTTGTTCCGTCCATTAGAACATGGTGCTGACGTAGTAGTACACTCTGCTACTAAATACCTTGGTGGTCATGGTACAACATTGGCTGGCGTAGTAGTAGAATCTGGCAAATTCGATTATAAAGGTTCTGGTAAATACCCTGGCTTCTCCGAAGGTGATGAACATTACAATGGTTTAGTGTATGGTGATTTGCCAATTCCATTCACTGTAAAAATTCGTGCTCAATTGCTTCGTGATACTGGCGCGTGCATTACACCACTTGCAGCATGGCAAATCTTGCAAGGCGTTGAAACATTGTCCTTGCGCGTAGAACGTCACGTAGAAAATGCTCGGAAAGTAGTAGATTTCTTGACTAAACATCCTAAAGTAGCATGGGTAAGTTACCCAGAATTAGAAGACAGCAAATACAAAGCTTTAGCTGACAAATACTTCCCTAAAGGTGTTGGTGCTGTATTCACATTCGGCATAAAAGGTGGCAAAGAAGCAGGTATTAAACTTGTTGACTCTTTGGAAATCTTCTCCAACCTTGCTAACGTAGCAGATGCTAAATCCCTTGTTATTCATCCTGCATCTACAACACATGCACAACTTAACGAAGAACAACAAAAATCTGCTGGTGTAACACCAGATATGATCCGTTTGTCCATCGGCCTTGAAAATATCGATGACATCATCGAAGACTTGGCACAAGCTTTAGATAAAGCATAATTTCCCACTCCAAATATGAAAATACTATAGATCAAACTTTCTGAACATAAATTACATTCTTAAGCTCTGACCTCGCTTAAGAAATAGAACACAAACTATCAGACCTATAAAACTTATACAAAAGACCTCCCTTCGTGGGAGGTCTTTTTGTGTTGAAGAATGTATCCTAGTTAATTGTAAATTAGATTGTTGGGTTATGGTAGACATCTATAAATATATAGTAATATCTGGAGGATAGAAGATAGAGGATAGGGAATAGAAAAAAGACCTTGGATTCAACGATCCAAGGTCTTTTTAAGGGAGTATAGTGTGTGTAACGTTCGGTCTGTGGTGTGTGAGCACAGACCTTTTACCTATTGTGTGAGATAGGGTTTTGGGAGAGCCCTTTATGAGTTATAGGGCTCTCTAAGTTTGTGTGTTAGTTTGTGTGTTAGAGAGTGTATCCATTGGGATACTGTGTGTATAGTATGTGTGTTATATGTGTAGTGTGTCATCTTAGTGGGTTAGGATAGGGGTTCACTAGATGAAAAGAGCTTCTTAGTATTTTGTAGTTTTTACTTTAGCACTTAAAACTTTACCGTTCATGCCATCAACTTTTACTTCTGCCTTTTTATCGCCACCAGTTGTCATGTCGAATTTGTATACAGCTCGGCCGTTTTCACGTTCAACAGTCCATTCCATAGTTTGGAAGTCGGAACCAACTTTTTCAAGAGCTTTTGTTTCAGCTACTTCAGGGATGATGATATTTTGAACGTTAATAGTTTTGCTAGCTTTAGCATAGCCTTTAACTTCTTTACCAACGATTTGGCCAGTTGCTTCGTCTACTTTAAGTTCTACTGCACGATTGTTGTAGTAACCTTCTACTTCATAGTAAGGGTTATGTTTAGCATCGTAAGAAATAGATTTTACAGTAGCGCCAGGGAATTGTTGTTGGAATACTGTAACAGCGCCCATGTAATCAACAGAATAGTTAGCTTGAGCGGATGGAGCTACGCTACCAACACCTTTCCAGTTGCTATTGTTGTTGTAAGCATGGTTGCTAGCTGCGCCAACTACGCCTGCTAATAATACTGTACTAACGCCAAATGCACATAATACCTTTGATACTTTCTTAACATTTTTCATGATGAATGCCTCCTAATATAAGGTACTTTTATATACTGTTTTGTGAAAGTAGATTTTACTCAATCTACTTACGTATAATTTAATGTTGTTACATGAATATAAAATGAAATTTAAAGTTTTTTGTATGAAGATGAGTATATCTTTTAGTTATTATGAACGATTGATAATAACTATAATATATGGTCAAAAAAACAAAATACTTGGAATTGCTGTATATATAGTATTAGACTACATAGTTAACTAAAAGTCAACATGCATAGTTGACAATTAAAAATACAAGTGATTTAATTTAGGTAGTTAGTAGTTTGTTGATGTGTTATTAATGGAGGTATACCATGAGTTCAACCGTGTCGAAACAAGGTCGCATCACTACCCGTCAGTTAACGATGACAGCACTTTTTGTCGCATTGATTGCCGTAGGTGCTTTTATACGGGTACCATTACCAAATTGTCCATTTACATTACAAATCTTATTTACTACTCTCGCAGGCATTGTATTAGGCAGTCGATTGGGGGCTGCTAGCGTTGGCATATACATTGTCTTAGGTTTAATTGGGGTACCAATTTTTACATCTGGTGGTGGTCCTGGTTACATTTTACAACCTACCTTTGGCTATTTGATCGGTTTTATGGTAGGTGCTTATGCAGTAGGTCGTATTGCAGAATCTATGGAGAAACTTTCCTTTAAACGATTATTAGTAGGTTCCATATTAAATCTATTTATCGTATATGGCCTTGGTATGATCTATCTATACTTCATTATGAACTTGTATTTAGGTAAACCAATTGGAGTAGAGGCCGTTATTATTACATGCTTCTTGATTCCAGTAGGTCCAGATATCTTCCTTTGTGCCGTTGCGGCATCTCTTGGCAAACGAATTGTTAAAGAATTACATCGATAATATAGTCTCTATATAATACTATTATATGTTTACCAAATATATGTTTATTAAAACCGAGGCATTATGCCTCGGTTTTTGTTTATATATTTATTTAAGCCTGTTTAAGGCTATGGGTTTAAGATTGTTTGTTAAGGATATACATAACCTAAAATAGGTTCTGCTGATTTTATTTTTGTAATTTCTACGTATGGTTGTTGACGACCGTGGAAATCTCGTGTAGATACTTTGCCTTCGATAGAAACCCATTGTTCATTGGCTAAACTATCGCCATCTGGTTTATAGGCGGTCATGCCAATCGGTGCCACGTCAGCAATACAGCAGGACATAGCCATACGAGAGATGGTAAATTCATTAGATTTTAGCGTGTTATCATCGCGGTTTACATAGCCTGTCATATATACTGTGTAGTCTTTGTATTGGTCTACATTAGATCCAACCTTTACGATTGTTTGATAGAAATTATCTGAATTTAACACAATTTCTTTTTTATCTTTAGAAATGCCAGGCTCTTTGCTTTCACTATTAACAGTAATCACCTCGCCGATGGCATCATTTGTAAAGTCGAAGTTGTTTGTATCATCATTGATGCGTGCAGCACCTTGAACACTAGTTGTAGGCACAAGGACAGGGGGAACGATGAGCAATACTACGGGAATAATGATAGGTACGATAGAGCGCCAGTTGTGTTTATAATAGCGCGATGGAGCCCAAATAACCGTAGCCAATCCGCCTAATATGAGAGCTACACTGCTAATGCCTAGCAGTAGTTCATATCGTGGTGCGATATAGTTCAAATAACGACCGGTTACGATTAGGTATACACAGCAGATACCTAAGATGAGGTAAAGTAAGCCTTTCACAATGGAAAAGCGATCTTTAAGTCCTAATTTCATAGAATCATCTCCTTTTATATTCATGAAGAACTGAAATAGTAATGACTAAACATTAGCTTAAAAAGAATTGAAAACCTAATGCGGCTAAATAGGATATAACAACAATTGTTAAGCCTAGACGAAGAATAAATGATGTAGGCATATATTGTTTTAAAATATATACATTTTTAATATCGAGCATAGGTCCTAAGATGAGGAAACCCATGACTGAGCTCATAGGGAACAGAGTGCTCAAGGATTTGCCTATAATAGCATCTGATGTAGAGCAAACAGAGAAGAAGAACGCTAATAATAGCAGAATTGGGATGGCCCACACATCAGGTAATGTGATACCGGCATTGATGAGCCAAGGCTTTCCATACACTTGTACTACGGATAGTACACAAGCTGCAATGGAGAAATAGAATAAGAGCTGGGAGAACTCTTTTTCCATATGAATTAGTAATCTTCTTTTATTGATATGTTTACTTTTCGATGCTTCTAAGACGATTTCTTCATAACTTAGGTTCTGTGCCGTTTTAGCTTTCATCATAGACGTAGATGGTGGTATAAAACGGAATGATAAGGCAACCAATAAAGCTACGCCAAGGCCAAGTACGATACGCCATACAGAAATCATTGGATTATCTGGGAAGGCATACCAGGTAGATAGAATTGTAATAGGATTGATGATTGGGCTGGCGAGCATAAATAGGAGGGCCACAGATAATGGTACACCTCTATCTGTAAGTGCTTTAAATAATGGAATAATAGCACAGTCGCAAACTGGTAAGGCTAAGCCACTAACCATGGCGGCACCATAGCTCTTCCAAGAGTGATCTCCTAATAGTTTTAGCAGTATTCTTTGTGGAACGAAATAGCGAATGACTGTTGAACCAATGGTTCCTAATAATAGGAACGGGATAGCCTCGATAATGAGCCCTGTAATGATGGCAAAGCATTGGTGGATGGAGTAAGGAATATCATGACGGAATGCAGTGACTAATAGTATGTAGGCTGTAATGCCGATAACTAATAGATTTGGTATGAGACCCCACGTAGAATTGCGGCATAATTCTGCTACCTTTTCTGGCGCAGGCGCTGTTACAATCTTGGCGTCACTGTTATAGGTCCGTAATAAGGCGTGATGTGTATCGGTTTCTGTGATGATACAATCGGCACTATATAATTGGCTTGTTACATCATTACCTAAACCAGGCAAAATGGATGCGACGAATTGGTCTGTACAAAGATATAATACCTTTTCGATTTGTAATAGATGGCGCAGCTTATCACTATATAGCAAGGCTTCTAGTTGGTGAAAGCTGATCATACCGTTCCATTCAATCCATATTTCTTTAGGCTTTACCTTGTCGATATAGCTTGCGATTTCATCAGCTATAGAACTGTATGTATCAGGTTTATTAGGCGTAATTGCACTAAGAACATCAGGATTGAGTTGTAATCCTTCTTTGATGAGTGATACAGCACCTTCTTCGGCGCTGATACATGCCGTGCCACCAAGCTTTTTGCGATATTGTAATTGTTTATTTATAAAAGTACTTTTACCAGCACCGATGAATCCGGTAACGATATAAACAGGTATCATGATTGACACACTTCATTATG